>VEPM01000018.1 GCA_012026795.1 Candidatus Methanoperedens sp. | reverse complement strand
ATTGGTTTTTCGGATAATTATTTTCAATGTTGCTGTTTTAGAGAAAATTTGCCAGTATTGTCTGGCTTAACCGGAAAAAGGGGGTCTGAATAGTTACAAATATATAAGCCTTAATTCATGTAGTTTTTAATTCGATTGATTAAGATATATTGTATATCAGGAAAAATATATGGATGTTTTCAGGTTTGCTTATTTTCCTTTTGTCAATGCAGCCGCCAAATATGTAGAAGCACTGGATTTCAAACTTGAAGAACTCTTTTCCGAGAGGGCATTTGAACAGGTAAGAGAACGCGGAAAGCACCGCGTGCTCGAGGCTATCGGGGATGGTATCACACGAAATCCATCTCCTGACCGGGTGAGCGCAGAAAAGGAACTTCTCTCCTATCCTGTTGCAAGAATTCTTGTGTCGTGCATCAATGACGGATATCTTATCAAGCGGTATGCGCTTTCTGAGGCAAAATCAGCTTTTGAGAAGGTAAAAGAACTGCGGGAAGATGAGCTTAAGGAATTTGCGCTTGATTTCAATATAAACGCTGTTCTTGATGAGAAAGGAGCAGTCATTCATTTTACGGATTATATATGCTATGCGAATGTGATCCATGAACCCAAATGGAAGCTTGTGAACAGGAATATTGATCATGGCAGGGTGTCCCTTTCAAAGGAAGATTTCTCACGCATAATGGAAGAAGCCATCAGGAAACGTATTGAATATGGTCTTCCGCTTGCTGTTCCTCCTGAGATATGCACGTCTTTGGCGCTAAATCTAGAGGATATCAGGAACGCCCTGACAACCCGAAAATCCGAATTCAATATCGAGGAGTTCAAGGAAATAATGCCTGATTGTTTCCCTCCATGTGTTCGCCATGCCCTCGAAAATGTCAAGGCCGGGGTGAATCTTGCACATTCGATGCGCTTTGCCCTTGTCTCTTTTTTGCTAAATATCGGGATGAACATGGAGGGGATAATTGAACTCTTTAAGGTCTCACCGGATTTTGATGAGGAGCGCACGCGATACCAGGTCAATCATATCCACGGCGCAACAGGCACAACATATACATCTCCTTCATGCGCCACCATGATAACATACGGGAATTGTTATAGAAAAGAGGCGCTGTGCGACAGGATCTCGCATCCGCTATCGTATTACAGGAAGAAAGCATGGATATTGAAGAAAGGGAAATGAGAGAAATTATACTATATACAGCTCCATACAACTGATAGCCTATTAGACCCCGCTGGACTCACTTCACCTTGCTGTGGCGCAGAACTCTCTGCTATGCCAGACAGGGTGTTCAGTCCTGAGGTGGCGGCTTACCCTTCCCTCATGCTGGATTTTCACCAGCTGGCGACTATGGGCTTTGCCCGGCGCGTCCGAACAATCCGTGTTCTGATGTCATTTTGTAGTATGAAAAAGCGCCACAAAAATTATAGTGAATTTCTATCTGTACCCATACTCCCTTTTTGCTTTCATCAAATCCCCTATCTTCGTTGAAGTCAGAAGTTCAAAAACTATTAGCAATAAGAAAAAATACATAAGATTCATTGCAACTCCAGAAGTCCCTTTCTCCAGTGCTATCAATGCCACGATCAAAGGTGCCGCAAGAGTCCCGAAAACACCTGAAGCGTGCATGAGCGCTCTTTTCACACCTCTTGCTTTAAGGTATGAAATATAATTGATCCGAAGAGTAGGCTCGATGCGTGCAGGACCATTAAGATAATAATGCGTGAACCCGATCCCGAAAAGTCTGCCTGTCAAATAATGTGAAAGCGGATGTAGTGTCGCCATAAGAATGAAGGCGCATAGATATAATATCCAGTCTGTATTAATCCGAAAAGCAAGAACAACAGCAGCAATTGTAGCAATAATTTCCAATAAGTTCCCGGTAAATAATCCGAGGGTAAAAGACACTTTTTCTTCAAACCTTTTCCGGCTTAAATTTTCAATTTGCATGAGAAGTTCATTATCATCAATCTTATCTTTCTTAATCTTATTAACGATAGACAGGAACTCTTTTCCATTGTAATTGTTTTCAAGCTTTTTCACGCGTTCTTTCAAATCATCGTGCATAATATCCTTCCTTACTGAAGTGTTTTATGAGCGCCTCAGGTGCTCGCAACTCCCTGACACGATCTTTTCAAGACGTCCTTCACCTGTTTCAAGAATGAGCGCTCCTTCACTATCCACACCTATCGCTTCACCATATATTGAATGCGACTGGGTCGTTATCTTAACCCATTCGCCTATTGTGGCCGACATATTTCTCCAGTCTTCCAGTATGGATTTGAATCCTTCCTTCTGGAATTTCAGGTACAATCCATCAAACTCTTCAAGTAACTTCCTGAAAAAGCCAGCACGATTTATTTTCGTCCCTTTTTCTTTTTTAAGCGATGTTGAACTATCCCTGACATCATCGGGGAATGATTCCGTATCTACATTTGCATCTATTCCTATCCCTACAATAAGATAATCAATGAGATCAGCTTCAGCCCGGATTTCTGTGAGGATGCCGCATACTTTTTTCCCGTTGATAAGAATGTCATTAGGCCATTTTATTTTTGCAGGAAGACCCAGACTCCGTATTGCCCTGGCAACACAAACTCCTGCAAGAAGCGTGATCCTGGGAGCATGTGAAGGTTGTATCTGCGGCTTGAGTATTATAGAAAGCCATATTCCTCCTTCAGGAGAAATCCATTTACGCCCGAGACGGCCGCGTCCTGCTGTCTGGGCTTCAGCTATCACAATGGTACCCTCATCAACTGATGCTGCTATCTCATGAGCCACAATATTCGTACTTTCTGTCTCTTTAAAATATTTTATCTCTTTTCCTATAATCTTTGTTTTAAGCCCGGCTTTAATCTCACCGGGGGTGAGCCTGTCAGGTGTTTCGATAAGTGAATACCCGAGATTTGTTGACGAATCGATCATATATCCCTCATCCCTTAAGACCTTAATATGTTTCCAGATGGCAGTTCTTGAAACGCAAAGTTCACTTGCGAGCTGTTCTCCGGAAATCCGCATGCCTTTATTATTAATTAGTCTTTCAAGTATCTTATCTTTAATGTTCATTTAGTTCACCCAGCTTTGCATTCTGGATATATGTGCCAACAGCCGCTGTTATTGCTGCCACCTTTTTATCCTCTGCTCCCAGGGCAGATGCAAGCGTGGCGCCTTTTTCCTTTTCAGCTTCTATTATTTTCTCCACCTCTTTTATGATATTATGATCTTCAATGAAATGAGTGGTCAAATCCCCGCGCTTGAAATATTCGTTATTCATAACTGCTTTATGGAACGGTATGTTAGTAGTTACCCCGACAATTATATATTCATATAATGCGCGTCTCATCCTGGCGATTGCTTCGTTCCTGTCCCTGCCCCAGACAGTTAGTTTCGAGATAAGGGAATCGTAGTACGGTGTAATGGTAAATCCTGTATGTACGCCGCTGTCCACACGCACGCCCGGACCGCCGGAAGAGCGGTATCTCCTGAGCTTACCCGGAGCGGGCGTAAAGTTATTAAGCGGATCTTCCGCATTCAACCTGCACTCAATAGCCCAGCCTCTTTGCTGGATATCCGACTGTTTATATGTCAGCGTTTCACCCGAGGCTATCCTTAATTGCTCTTTTGCCAGGTCAACTCCTGTTACAATTTCAGTTATCGGATGCTCTACCTGCAACCTTGTGTTCATTTCAAGAAAATAATAATCCCCTTTTGAATAAAGGAACTCGATTGTTCCCGCATTAGTATAATTTATAGCAGCAGCCGCTTTCACTGCATCAGAACCCATCTTTTCTCTTAATTCAGGTGTCATTATGGGAGATGGTGATTCTTCGATCAATTTCTGGTGCCTGCGCTGGATAGAGCATTCACGGTCACCAACATGGATAATATTCCCGTATGAATCTGCAAGTATCTGGAATTCAATATGGCGCGGCTCTTCCAGATATTTTTCAATGAAAACTGTTGCATCCCCGAAGGATGATTTTGCCACTCTTCGTGTGGATTCTATGGTTTCGCGCAGCTCTTCGGTCTTCCTGACCACTTTCATGCCTATGCCGCCGCCGCCTGCCGAGGCTTTAACGATCACGGGATAACCGATAGATTCCGCCACATCAACAGCAGAATCCAGATCATCAATACCATTCTTGCTGCCAGGTATTACCGGGATCCCTGCAGCTTCCATGGTCTTTTTTGCTGCGATTTTACTGCCAACACTTTCTATGGTTTTACCTGAAGGGCCGATAAAAACTATCCCTTCTTTTTTGCACCTGTCTGCGAAGATCTCGTTCTCAGACAGAAAACCGTAACCGGGATGGATAGCTTCTGCGCCTGTTTTATGCGCCACTTCAAGAATGTTATCCATATTCAGGTAGCTCTGTGAGGCAGGCGCAGGGCCTATGGGACGTGCTTCATCCGCGTACTTTGCAAAAAGCGCATTTTTATCTACATCAGAATAAACCGCCACTGTCTTTACATCAAGCTCCCTGCATGCACGCATGACGCGGATTGCTATTTCACCGCGGTTGGCTATCAGGACTTTTTTGAACATGAATTTTATTACTCCTTCAACAGACTAAAATGCTTATTGTCTTGGAGGCTTAAATAATTCATTCTTGAAGTTATCAAATGGAAAAAGTGAATTCAAGTGCTATTACTCTATGAATACCTGAAATGCACATCAATATCAGCCTTGCCCATAGTTGATTGGATAATGATTCCTTCTCCTTTTTTTGCCGTGACTTTGCGGCTGAAGGTTTTTACCTGTTTGCTCTCTAATATGGAATCTATATTGTTATTCTTCAGGAAGAGATCATACTGTTCCCTGCCTTGCACCAGGTAAATGTCAATATATTCAGTTGAGCTGATATCAACAGATACAGGCACATCGAAATCAAATGGGTACGAAGGGTCGTATAAATATGTGAACGTCACATATCTATAATCCAATTTTATATTTTGATTATTCTCAAGACCCGCAAAAACCATTACTGCATAACAATTTTTCTTTTCGCAATATACTCCTGTCCCGCCGTCGCTGAACAACCTGTCCCTGTCCACGATCGGAGACCTGTGTCCCGGACTTTTCATCCATCCGTCCACGATTGCCCGGCTCATATTTCCTTCATCGCTTAAACCTTCTATCATATACAGGTCTTCTGCGACTATAGTGTAAAATATTTTATTTTCCCGAAGCCTGTCACCAACGCTCTTCCCTTCAAGGTCCTTATGGGCAAACCCCTCAATAGAAAGCGTTTTGCTGTAATTCCTGGCAATCTGTGCGATCCTGGTATCCCATTTGAGCGTACTGGTCCCTGAAGTCTTTCTTTCCTCATTGATATTATCGAAAATTTCACTTTCTATCTTTTGAATATCAATAAAAGAAGCGTTGAAAATGGCTTTATTGAGCTCGTTTCTACTTAGTGAAAAATTTATCCCGCTATAATTGAGACTATCCTTCGGGAATTCGAAAAAGAATTCAAATGCCTGGTTATTGTAAGTCCCGTTTATGGAAATAAGTCCGGGTCTCAATTTCTCAATTGTTGTGACCAAGCTTCCATTCGTTGCGAATCCCAATAAATTATCGTTGTTATAGACATTCCCTTCAAGAGGTTCAAATGTCTCATTCACGAAAAAATGCATTTTATAAGAGCTATCTCCGATGTATGACGTGCATCCTGCTGTGAATGTTGCAAGCGTAATAAGAAGAAGAACTGAAAATGCATTTTTGAATCTCATGTTAACAGGGTAATATGTTTTGATTAAATATAATTTTCTATACTTTTAAATAGATCGATGGAAATTTGAAACGGGCATGGTCACTTCTAAATTTTTCCATATATCAAACGCATGATTACAAAATACCCTATGAAAACTCCCAGGTAAATAAATATACTATTATTGACCGATTGAACATGGTTCATCTCCCAGTTTTTAGATGTGAACATTGATTCGGCATGTTCTGTTTTAAAAGAAATCCTCATATCTTCAGTTTCTTTTGTACCTATCTCGATACTATCTTCAAACTGCAGGGAAGAGTCAAAATTAAATTCAGCTTTGACAGGTTCAAGCCACCTGTTTACCCCTTTATCAGTACGGCTTATTTCAGGCGGTTCAAGATTGAACTGGAGAATATACTCCCCGGGTTTTAGAGCCACATTGGCACCATAATGAAATTTCTCCCCATACATTGGCATAAAATTGATATCTTTCCGTTCATTATTTTCCCTGTCTATAACAGTAACTGTTATTTTCATGTACGGTATTCTTGATCCATCCAGGGATTCAGGTATTACTTCAAAATGATGTGTTTCTCCTGCCTGAGGCTTTTTTTCTTCCAGAATAATTTTACCATACGTTGTTGGTAAAATTGCAAAAAAAAATAATATCAGCAAAATTGTAACGATTTTTCCCATATTAAATCAGATATAAACAAATTTACCATATATATATTTTTGTATTTGATCCATCACATTTTTTATTATTAAACGTTATATTTTTTTATTAAAAAACATATGCTGAATGCGATTATCCCATATAATATTTCAAATCCGGGCAATTTTTGCCTTTCCTGATAAACATTGCTATCTTCATATACGACCGTCCTCATTTCGGTCTTGATATTACCTGCCCGGTCTATGGCGGTTATGGTAATCAGGTTAGAGCCGGGCGAAAGAGCAAGAGTTGCATTCCAATCAGTACTTCCGGCTTTTGTTCCATTGACGATTACTACCAGGATACCGCCTTGATCCTGGGCTCTCCCGGAAATAACAAATTTTCCAGAACTTACCCGGGAAGGGATTGTGTCGATCTTCAGTACAGGTGGGATATTATCAGGAACTGCGACCGGAGCTGTTCCCTCTTCCCGCGGATCCGGGGCGCCAAAGGCAGATACATAACCGTTTTGTGTTACAGCAAATAACATATTGTCTGATAGAGCAAGGGATTTTATCCCGCTTTCAAGTTCATCATATTTTTCTACTAATTTTCCATCATGGTCAAGAATATATATGGTGCCATCCCTCGATCCCACATATACCAGGTCTCTTGTTACTATCGGCGATGAATCGATCCGGTCGTTTGTCTGGAATTTCCAGATTATATCCCCATTATCAATACTAAATGCGTATAGGAAGGTATCCTCAGACCCGATATATACTTTCTTTCCGATAATTGCAGGAGAAGAACTGATCCTGCCATTTGTTCTTTTGCTCCATTTCAACGTCCCGTCCCTCATATCAAATACATAAAAATTATTGTCATCTGACCCGATATATACCTTTCCGTTTACTACGGCAGGCGATGATGATATTCCCCTGTTCGTCCGCTTTTTCCATACAAGGCTCTGGTTTTCATAGTCGATAGCATAAATGTAATTATCATTTGAACCAAAATAGACTATTCCCTGAGCGATGGCCGGGGTAGATCCGATAAAACCTTCTGTTTCATATTTCCATTTAATGCTTCCATTATTGATGTAGATGGCATAGGCATACTTATCAAATCCGCCATATAGAACATTTTCATAAGCTACGGGAGGAGAAAACATACTGCTTGCCGTATTATATTTCCATTCAAGGTCTCCCTCAATATCCAGAGCATAAATATAATTATCAAAAGAGGCGGCAAATATCATACTGTCTTTTGAAGTCGGTGTATATACCTTTCCCTGGGTGGGAAATGACCATTTCAATTTTCCTGTTTTCACATCAATTGCATACAGGTTGTTATCATCAGACCCGATGAACAGGACGCCTTCATTTACTACCGGGGCGGATATATCTGGGCCTCCGATTTTATATTTCCATCTTAACTCCAGAGGAATCGGCGCAGTATCTGCAAATCCGCTGTGCACAGGGTCGCCGCCGATATTCTGCCAGGCTCCCAGGGATATGGGAGCAGATAAAACTATATATAATGCAACAAAAGAAAAAAGAACCAGGATTTTATTAATATGTTTAAATAATTCCATATAATTAAAAATTTATTTATTTATTTTAATTGAGTACAATATCATGAACATTCCTATAGTAAACATTGGTATCCTGACCAGATGAGCATGTATTACTTCATAACCCATGATGTTTAACACAAAATCTTCAAAAAGATTGGAAAAGGCGATGACAAGAAAACCTGCACATAATATTAAAAAAGACCTGTTCCGGTTCTTTTTATATGTCCTGTAACCTATTAAAAAAAGATGTACTCCTATCGCCATTGAGATTATGCTCAGAACAGAAAGATATAACGCCATCATGAAGTATCACTCAATTTATTCCATATTTCACTTAATTTTTTACTGTCGTCCATCATATAATGTACTTTAATATTATTTGAATCTATGGTTAGAATTATTTTATTAAATTTTGCATGATATATTTTGGAGTGGTGCCCGTCATAACTCAATGTCATTTTATTTACGCCGATGACATTCTTGTTTTCAAGGTCATTTAAAATCCGGTAAGTTGTAGATATAGGGATATCCAGCTTTTTGCTAAGCTCCTGTGCCGAATTATCTGAATCGACAAGTGAAAGGAGGATTTTTTTACTGTTCTCCTGTGTCAATATTGATAAAATGACCTCATCCTGCAACATTGTGATAAAATTCGTCTTGATATTATTAATCCTTTTCTCATGCAGTGAGAATGATATTATTGGTATATGTTATCATAAAAATTAGTTAGATACTACACTATTTAAAGTGACATATAAAAAACGGACGAATAAGTATGAAAAAGGACAAGTTAATCCAATTCTTAGTGATTTTTGTTATTTTTGCAAGTATTTTGATAACAGTTGGTACATCGGCCACAACAGACCCGACAGAAGAACATCCCCAACGAGAAATCATAATTGAAGCAAAGAAGTTCTCTTACAACCCTGAGATCATCGAGGTCAACCAGGGAGACAGGGTGACTATCATTTTAAAAAGCACTGATGTTCATCACGGCTTATATATCGATGGCTATGAACTCAAAACAGACGCCAAACCCGGTTCTGAGGGAAATATCACATTCATTGCTGACAAGACCGGAAAATTCGCTATGCGTTGTTCTGTTACCTGCGGCCCTTTCCATCCGTACATGATAAGTTACCTGAAAGTTAAGCCGGATTACAGGTTATTTGGTTCTATTGTCGCCACTATTACTCTGTTCATCGGCTCAGTATTATTAGTATTCAGGGTGAAAAAATGATTACCTTAGAAGATCTGCACTGGAATGAGACCAAATCCAGGATATGCGATCACTGCGGCGCATGTGTGCCATTTTGCGATTGGGAAAAATGTAAGAACGATAAAAATAAAATCGATGATCAAAGGCTTGGCAAATGTGATATTTGTTATCTGTTCTGTCCCAGGACTTCTTCAAGTGCAATCAACTACAAAACAACTGTAAAGAATAATTTCTCCACGAACAGTGTAAAATCTGTTGAAGTCGCAAAAAACGGGCAGGATGGTTCGTTCGTAACTACACTAACAAAATATTTGCTGAGAGATAAACTGGTCGATGCAGTTATCCTGACAGGAAAAAATGAAGAATGGAAACCAATCCCGTTCATAGCAACAACAGAAGCTGACATAGAAAGAGCATCCGGATCAAAGTATAGTGTTGCTCCTGCCCCTTCTCTCATAAAAGAAGCTACCGAGAAATTTGAGAAAATAGCGTTTGTCGGCGTCCCATGCCAGATCAGGGCATTGCGAAATATGCAATTGCAGAAAAAACACGATCTGAAAATGGATAGGATAATTCTTGCCATCGGGCTTTTTTGCCGTGAGAATTTTGAATACGACAAGCTGAAGGACTTTGTGGAAAACGAAGGAATAAAAATGGCCGATGTCAAGAAGTTTGACATCAGCGCAGGGAAGTTCAAAATATATACTGATTCGGGTGTCATTGAAAAACCAGTCAGGAACCTGGACCGGCAAGTCTGGGCGGTATGCCATTCCTGCATTGATTTTGCATCTGATTTTTCAGACCTTTCAGCTGGTTCGGTGGGATCCAAAAAAGGATTTACTACCGTGCTCATAAGAACTGATAACGGATATGAGATGTTCAGGAGAATGCTTGAAAAGAACCTTTTTGAAATTGAACCTGAAGTCGATCTGGCATTAATAGAAAAACTCTCAAATGACAAGAAGAAGAACATTGAAAATCTTTCTGATGAAGTTAAAAATATATTATTATGTTAAATGGAGGATAAAAAATGAAAGAAAAATTGCTGGGAATTATTCCTCTCGATTGGAGGTTTGATATTGCATCTTTACCTCATGTTCGTAGTGTATTGAAAAGCAGATGGTTTCCCTTTTTAGCCATTGTGTTCAACCTTTTATTTTTCACAATTATATTATTGGCAGGCCTTGTTGGGGGGGTTTCGGCTGGTAACTACAATTTTGCCATTATGTTTGTCTGGATATTATGGTGGGTAATGCTGATGCTGATATTAGTCCCTATCTTCTCAAGACTATGGTGTTCCGTCTGTCCGCTTCCCGCTTTCGGGGAATGGATACAGAGGATGGGATTCATCAGGATAAGTAATAAATTACATGGTTTACAAAAAAAATGGCCAAAGCCATTGAAGAATATGTGGCTTATGAACATATTATTCCTTGCAACCACATTCACGACCGGTTTCCTGACAACACGCCCCATTGCCACATTTATTCTTCTGATGACGATCATTGTGGGTAGCATAATATTGAGTTTGATATATGAAAAAAGGAGCTTCTGCCTGTATTGCTGTCCTGTTAGCGGATTCCAGGGCCTATATTCGAATATGGCGATGACAGAGGTACGCGTTAAGGATCCGGGCGTTTGCAGGGATCATAATGTATCTACACGCGCAAAAGCGCTTGAGTGTGATTACCAGCAAAGGGACTGTATGCGAGGAAATGATAAAGGTTATGGTTGTCCATGGCTGGAGCGTCCTTTTGATGCCAATAGAAGGAATACGTATTGCGGCATGTGCTTTGAATGCTTCAAAACATGTCCGAAAGATAATATTGCGTTCAATATCAGGCCTCCGGCAACTGATTTACTTATAGATAAAAAGCGAGGTTATGATGAGGCATGGAAATCGTTCATGATGCTTGGTATAGCGATCCACTTCTTCCTGATAATGCAGGGCCCTTTCGGGTTCCTGAAAGATTGGGCGAATGCCGCAACTCTTAAAGGCTATCTCTCATACATCAGCATTCACTCACTATTCAATCTGTTAGTTGTCCCGGGCATATTCTTCATCTTTGCTTACGTTTCTTACTCGATAACAAGTAAACATGTTACCCTGAAGAAGATATTTATCGATTATTCCTATACTCTTGTTCCTCTTGGTCTAATGGCCTGGATATCTTTCAGTGTAGGATTGATATTTGCCAATGGAAGCTATCTTGTGCATATAATATCAGATCCGTTCGCATGGGGCTGGAATCTATTCGGAACTGCCAATTTCCCATGGACACCGTTTTTGACAGGATATGTACCATACATGCAAATAGGAGGATTGCTCTTCGGTCTTGCCTTATCCTTAGACATAGGAGTGAAGATAAGCAGAAGGACATTTAAAAATATTGATGATGCGATCATGGGCTATTATCCGGTAGCCGCTTTCTTAACAATTACAACTATGTTCCTGATATGGCTGTTCACAGGATAGGAGATGTAAAAATGGAAAAAAAACAAATTTTTGAAATAATAGCAGGGATCCTTTTAATCCTTGCCACTGCTGGTACAATTTCAGGAGTGTATCTTTATGAACATAAGTTTATCAATGAGTTCAAGACCGTAGATCTGGAAGCCCGATCCCCTGAGATGGGCAACTGGAGCTTACCAGAAATAAACCTGGTGCAGGGCGAAGAGATTAGGTTAAGGATCAGAAATACCGATACCGTTACACATGGTTTCAGTGTCCCTGAACTTGGTATAGGGGTGGATCATCCCATTGAAATAAAAGCAGGGCATGTTGAATTTGTATTTATAACACCAACTAAAAAAGGGACTTTCCTGTATGCATGTACTGTATGGTGCAGCAAACAACATCCCAAGATGGTTGGAAAAATAATTGTTACTGAAAAAAATACATAGGTGATAAATATGAGATTTAAAAATATATCTTCTGTATGTAAAATTCTGACAATAATTGTTTTCTGGACAATTTTACCTGTTCAGGCCTCCCCTGATGATTTCAAGAACAGTTTTACCTGTTCTGAATGCCACAAAGGGATTTTTGACCAGTGGTCGCGTTCAATGCATGCACTGGCAATCAGCGACCCGATTTTCAGGGCAGCTTATACAAAAGCGCTACTATCCAACCCAAAAAACAGAGAATACTGCCTGGATTGCCATGCTCCTACGACAATATGGACAAAAGATTTCAATTTAACAAGATCAATATCAATCGAAGGAGTTACTTGCAGTTTCTGCCATGCGGTTAACAAAATTGATGGAAATAATTACAGCACTAATGACGGAAAAGAGATGGAAGGGCCACATGGTGAATTGCATAGTGATTTGCAGACTGAAGCTCATGGAACAAAAAAATCCCTGTTGCTCCCAAAATCAGAATTCTGTGCCGGATGCCATGAATTTTCATTGAACGGCGTACCTATCTCGGAAACCTATTCTGAATGGAAGGAGGGCCCTTATGCGGAAGAAGGCAAACAGTGCCAGTTCTGTCACATGGCGCCAAAAAGCGGATTTGAACCTGAAAAAGGAACTCAAAAGGAAAATACTTTTGGACATATCTGGTCTGGGGGGCATTCAGGACAATTACTGGAAAAAAGCATGAAAATGGAGTCAAATATCAAGAGAACGGGAAACAAAGCACAAGTTACACTCAATATTACTAATGTTAACGTTGGCCATAAGATCCCAAGCGGTTTTCCTTCTAGGAAGTTGATCCTGAATTTCATTGCATCCGACGGTGATGGGAAAATAATTTACAGCGATGAGAAAAAATATCAAAAAACTCTTGTCGACCAGTATGGAAATGAAATATATGACTTCTGGAAAGCATACTCCATAGCTTCAGATAACAGGATCAAGCCAAAAGAAACACGCGTTGAGGTATTTGAGTTTGATATCCCCGATGGAACGAAAAAACTGGATATCCGGGCTTCCGTGACCTACCAGCTTGATGCGGAAATCATGGAATTGTCAAAAGAAACCATGAAAGTCGAGATCGCACGATTAAATGAAACCAGGTTGTTGTTTGAAGCGCCCGTCACAACGCCCCGGGAATCGCCGGCCATTGGATGGATTATCACTGTAATGGTATTTGCAGTATTGATCAGAAAGATGAAAAAACCTGACAATGGAGGAAAAACCGAATGATATCCCGAAATACAATCTGGGCGGTATTTTTTATTATCGGGGTAACGATCGTAGGACTGCTACTGGCTGGATTACCTACTTCAGCCCTTGGTAAACTTTATTCCTTAGATCAGGGTTTTTCTGGTGATGTTGTTAATTCGGTCGGCGTTCCTGTCACAGGAGCAAAAATACATCTTTTACCGGTATCATATATTAATAAAGCGCCTATAAAGGCTAGCGATATTTTTTACCCGCCATTCAAAGCAGAATCGTATGATGAACCGCTCGAAGATGCGATCAGGCTGCATGGGACGGATTTCCCAAATGCTGTCACGGATACCGGTGGCAGGTTTATTATTCCTGAAGTTCCGGACGGGAAGTACTTTATTTATGTAACACCTTCCGAAAGGGATACTGAACACCTTCCCGGGGGCGACAGGAGCAGGTTAGCAATTGACGCCAGGACATTGCGAAGCATGGCAATGACCATCAAGGTCTCAAGCCGCCCGCCTCTTGATGCTTCCTATGTCGGCAGCTCAAAATGCCTTGGCTGTCATCCAAATCGTGAAACGCTGAAGCAAACAGGACACAAATTAGCCCTGACAGTACCGGATGCCCCCGGCGGCCTCCAGGACCATTCCAGGTTTCCGGACTATTTCAATGCGCTTTCAAAATTCATAGAAGTGGATCGATACACTGACGGAAAACATCTGGAACTTGGCGATTATGATCCGTCAAAAGGTACAGACAAATTCAAAATAAGGGAGTTTGGCGATACCAGGCCATCGATAGATACGATATATTTCGATGTCTATCTATGGAAGAATAAAACAGATGGGAAATATTATATCAGCATTTCAAACAGGTTAAATCCTTCTGATCAGATGAGCCCTTCGCATTTGCAGTTGAAACTGATCTATGGTGGTGCGGTTCACAGACAAAGGTTCATAGTACAGGTTCCTGAAAATATGGGAGACAGAAAGGCCTGGTACGTTGTGCTTCATTACAATCCTGACGGGAATAACGACAGGTGGAATGAAGACAGGCGCATTTGGAAGGATTATTCTTTCGATGAGTTCTGGGATGCCGGAGCGGATGAAAAATACGGTACTGGCGATGATGTCCTGAAAGTGCCATCCTTAAACAACCGGACTTTCCAGGGACAGTGCGCTGCCTGCCATGTAAATGGCTGGGAGCGATATGAGGACCCTGATACAGGCGAGCTGCTGGTAAGAGGTGTAGATGATCCGAATGGCGAATTGAATATAGATGACGATCCCCAACAAGACGAGATCAATATAGGTTGCGAGAAATGCCATGGCCCCGGATCAAAACATATTACAAATCCGGGAAGATTCATCGTGAATCCGAAATTACTCGCATCCGAGCGTACAAGCGTTATCTGCGGCAGATGCCATGACAGAAGGCAGGGAAATGAAGGCGATATAGACGGAATCCAGCCTCTTAATGAAAAAGGTGAATTTTTGAGACCCGGGGAAAGCCGGAACACGTTGCTTACAGAATATAGCAACCCGAAAAAGAAAGGGCCTGAACCAAAACTGGACATATGGCCTGATGATATCCATTCAAAAAGACCAAACCAGCAATATTCTGATTTTGTGAAGTCAAAACTGTATAGAAATGAGAAGATACTGGTCACATGCACAGATTGTCACGATATCCACGGGGGAACGCCTTACAGGCGTTTGCTTTCGAATAACCCGGATGATGCATTTTCACCGTTGTGCCAGAAATGTCATCCTGTTGACTTTATCCCTCACATGGAAAACAGGTTCGGGGCGAAAATGAAGGGCAGACTGACACGCTGTATTGATTGTCATATGCCGGGTACCGCGATAGAGGAACATGGTGGTACTTTTGGAGGATTCATAAAATCCCCACCGTACAATTCCACCGTAGAAGAAGACAAGAACGTCTACTGGGAAGGACTGATAAATTCACATACATTCAAAGTTCCCTTCAAGAACAATCCCGGAATTGCGGGAATTGATCCGGGAAAGGCCATGTTCATCCCCTATACAAATAAATGCGGAGGTTGTCACTTCATTTATAAGTTACCTTTTAAATAAAACTGCATGGATGGCATAGGGAACTGATTTCTCTATGCCTTTTCATGAAAATCGTCTGCATGATTGCCTGGTAGAAAAGTAAAAAATGTCATTCAAAAACAATGGCCGACCATATAAATCGTATTTATAGAATCATATTAGTTCTGCTAATCATTAACATCAGCGCATTGCCTGCATTATCGGATGATGTCGAATGGGTGGATGCACAGGAGAAAACGCTCAGGTTCAAAGAATCTGTTTCCAGAAATGGTTATCTGATCGAAGCAACTGATTTTTTTGGAGCGTCTGTCCTTATAACGGTCTATTCTTCTAATGGCAGCCTATTATTAAGAAACGTCAGCAGGACTGGCGATTATATGACATTAAATGATGATTTGAATATCACTGTACTTGAAGTTCGGGAGAAAAGAGGTAAGATCGGCGCAAACCTGGGATTGAATGTCATTGTTGATGAATGGGCAAAGATCCAGACAAGGATCGCAGGAAGACCTGTGCCAAAGGTGTCGGTGGTCCCATATCAAAAAAGGATCAACAAGAAATTGAATTTAAGCTATGAATTCACATCAAACTCGGATATCAGGATCAATATATCAGTAAAAAATGATGGGAAAGCGGTCTTCAGGAGTCCAAAACTAAAAATAACTTCAAAATTGCCGTTGTTCGAAAGAGAAAAACTGGATTACGAACTTGTGGATATAAAAGGGATGAATGAATCCGACGACATTACCGTTTTATTCAAAGCTCCTCCGGCGGATGAGAAGAAAAATTTCACGATTCAGGCTGAATTAACAGGCTATGATGATTTTGGGAAAGCATACAGATCCAGTGATTCCATAAACATAACTGTTTTGCCGACCAGTGAAAGAGATGGAAAACTCGAAATCAAGAAATATGTTTCTGAAAAAATATATGTCGGGGATGTCGCAGTTGTTTCCCTGGATATAAAAAACCATGGAAGCCGGAAAATCAGCAATGCCACTTTGACCGAGATCCTGCCCGCTGGACTTGAACCCGTCGATAAGAACCTGACCTGGGATCTTTCTTTTGAGCCTTTCGAATCAAAAATGATATCCTATAAAATAAAACCGGATAAACCGGGAATTTATTATTTCCTACCCGGAAGCACCCGTATAGAATATAATGGCATACTGAAATCCAACCCAAAAACTAACAGGTTGATCGTATCGGGACCATATATCATTTTAACAAAATCAGCAAGTATTTTTGAAGCTGCCAAAGGAGAAGATGTCACAGTAAAAATAGAAGCAAAAAATATCGGGGACGCTACAGCAATTGTAAAATTCGTAGATGTTGCTCCTGTAAATCATTCACTTTCAGATACAGGGAAAATCAATATCCAGGACACATTAGTTGTCCGGCCTGGAAGATCAGAGTCCGTATCTTATACGGTTTATTCAAACACTTCAGGCAGTTTTCAACTATCCCCTGTGAAAGCAAAAGTAACCGATCGTTTTCTTTATAATGAGGAAAGATATGCACAGAAAATCACGTCCAATGATCTTTTAATAAATGTCAGAGAGAGCAGGACGGATGAATCCATTAAATCCATGATTACACCTCTGCCCGCAGGAACAGCGAAGGCGGTCGAGCCGGAGACCACTGAAATCCCCATAACCGGAGAACCGCAAAAATCTCCGGGATTCCAGAGAAATATGTTATTGGGCATCGTTTTTGGAATTATTCTAATAATAAAATTAAGGGATTGTGAAAAAACCAAATGAAAAAAGTGATAACAATGTTCGGATCCAAAAAATGTTTTATTACTTTATTATTTTTAATGTCTTATATTGTTTTAGCATCGCCACCGGCTAATGCTTATGAAAGGCAAGAATTCATGGACGGACTGGCTGAAAAATGGCACCCTGGAAGTTTTTGCATACCATGCCATTACACCGTTGCAGGAACAGAAAAAGCAAAGAAGATATCAACAGGCTGCCAGTGCCATAATTATAAACAGAAAAATAATCCCGGCATGAAAATCGATATGACAAGGATACTTGACATCCATACTGACATGGTGTGCATAAAATGTCATATGGGATCGGAAAAAAACCTGGGAAATACCAATGCATCGGATATACACAGGATCATGAAAAGGGTGGCATGCCTGAAATGTCATTCTGTTGAGAATGGGACTATGTTAAAGCCGAAAGATAAAAAATGCTCTTTCTGCCATGGCGCCGATCCTCACATAGTTCATGGAAAGAAACTTGAAAGCATTTGTGTGGCATGCCATGCTGAATTCGGGGAAAAATACGTAAATAAGAGCGTTGACCAGACCGAGAAAATGAGCTCCCCTTCTTCAATTGTTAAAATGGAGAACTCAATCCAGGGAGAATCAAGGAATCCTTCAATTGGAGAAATAGTTAGTAAATTATTTTCATCAATGATGAATTTGATATGGTGATTTATGAGAAGAAATATGATACTTTTAATTATTATTTTAAGTATCCTGATATCAGGATGTATCGAAAATCCTTTCAGGCAGGTACCGATAGTAAAAATAAATATGACTTTTATTGAAAAAGATGGCATTGCAGAAGTTATGAATTATGATATAACACAGGAAAGCGTGAGCTATCTTGCAAGGCCTGTGAGAGAACATGCTCCATTCCCTGCAATATCTGCCAGAGCAATGATAGTTAAAGGCATAAATAGCAGCATAGGGCCATGGGAAATGCTGCCATATTCAGGTCCCGGTACATATACCATCAACGTTAGTTTTGAAAAGAACCCTGTTGTTAATGATAGCATACATATATCAGTATATGTTCTGGATAAAGATGGGGAAAGGATGGGCGCCTTCAAGGATAATATCGTATGGAGATAATATTATCGGTAGACACATTCTCACTACCTGAGAATTATATTCTATATTAATAATCCATGGGAAGAATCTATCCATATTCCTGCCAAATTAATACCAAATTTTTGCAGAATTGGGTAGGATGAATAAATGTAGGAGGACATAAAAATGGATAAAAAAATATACCTGATTGGGATTGCAATAGTGGCAATAGGATTGGTTGCGCTTCCGCAGTCACTTGCGTTGTTCTCAGGCCAGCACAACTGGTATGATACCGGAGCAGCTGATTTACCTGAGGATGACAAAGCAATTCCCTGTCAAAAATGTCATGGAGATATACAGGCTGAACTTGATCAACCTGGTTTTCCAAACCAGATGCATAGAGGACAGAGTTGTAAAGGTTGCCATATGGCAGCACCTATAAGGAAAGGCAAGACCTGGGGTGGAGCTATTGAAAACGATTTCCACGCCGCTGCAGCGCCAGCATGTCTGGATTGCCATGACGGATCATTCACAACGGATGCAAGGTCCATACAAAATGGTACTGAAGAAGTTCACAAGCCATTCGTACGAGAAGTTGCAAAGGAAGCGAATTCGATGTTAAAGGGTGCTAATGAAGCATGCATTGGCTGCCATACCCATGTTGCTGTTAATATTAACTGGACAAAAGCATATATGATGAAATTCAACGTCAATGAATATGTTTATGTGAACCAGACAGGTGTTACCCTGCATGACTGGACAGTTGGTAATTTCTCAGCAAATGGTACAGCTCTGATAGAGACGTATGGTAACCAGACGGGAGCGATCTATAATGGTACCAAACCAATACTTTCCATCTCTCCACCACCCCCAGGATTTGATCCGAACAATCCCTGATTAAAAGGATTTTATTCCTTTTAATTTTTTTTTATGTATTTAACAACATATTATATAGCGTTTGTTCTTTTGACAACTATTGTTTTATTGTTACTATATAAAAGAATATTATACGATTATAATCCTTTTGAATCTATGATGAACAAATATTATGAAAATGAACGAAATTCAAAAATAAATAATTATATTAGATACGTATATAAAAAGCCAGCTGATCTCCAAATGATAATATTTTCAGAAAGTTTAACATTAATGGGCGTTCTTCTTATCATTTTCTTTATCATAACCAATAGTTTGTTTTTCACTGCAATAATATCGGATAGTATGCGCCCATCCTTTGAAAAAAATGACCTGGTTTTAATTCAAAATATTCAGCGAACATATGATGAGGGAGATATTATCATGTTCAAAACACCCGATACCTCAAAACCGATTCTTCATAGAATTGTCTTAAAATCAGACAGTGATAATATTCGTACGGCAGGTGATGCCATAGGCCAGATGGACTGGTGGGTGCTCAAAGAAGAAGATATTATTGGAAAAGCTATTCTGATACACGGCAGGCCCCTCGTCATTGAAGACATTGGAAAATTTTTTATACTCGATGAGAATAGCGAGGAGTATGGTGTTTTCAAACAGGAATATGGTAATTATTTCTTATTTTTTGAAATAGTTAAGTTTTACGGATATATCATTGCTGCGGCTTCATTGATATTATATATAATATTTACGGTCAGGACAAAACCATGGCAGGATTAGATAATATGATTACTTCATACTCATACGAACAAATTTAACGTAATATTCTTGGATTTATTATGGCCCGGAGACATTTATTCCTGTTAACAGCGATATTATCGGTTGGTATACTGATGGTACCCCAGGTTCTATCTTTATTTTCAGGGCAGCATGATATGTACGACACAGGCCAGTCAGATGACCCGGAAGATGATTTTTCCATACCATGCCAGAAATGCCATTCTGATGTCCAGTATGAATTGAAATCCTCCTCGATACACCAAACGTTCAAATGCTCAAATTGTCATGTGAAATCCGGATCAAATGATTCACATGTAAGCATCGAAGCCCCCAGATGTCTTGACTGCCATGCGAACGGAAGGCAGGTAAATGACTCCAACGGGAACATCCGTATCGCGCCTATCGCAGATGTATTCGGGGAAAATATTTCAAGTAATGAAGTACATATACCTTTTATTGAATCTGCTAAATCATCTTATATGATGAAAGGCGAGAATGAAGCATGTATGGCCTGCCATACAAGAAAATCGCTTTCAATTTCCTGGCTTTTCTATGACACTTATAAATTCAATGCAGACAGGCTTACATCAAGCTCATGGGATGTTTCGAGATTTTCAAAAAGCGCTGAACCGGGGACTCCCGCGTTGATATTTGCGAATGAGTCAGTAGGCAAACATTACTTTTCGGAAAAATCACAGTTAAAGTTCAAATGTGAAAAATGCCACCCAAATATCAGGTCAGAGCTGAATATATCAAAACATCACACAAATTTCAACTGCTTTTCATGCCATCAACGCCATACGATATTCCATGCAGCAAGCGTACCGCCATGCCTTAGCTGTCATGGAAATCCACCGGCTGAAGTTACGGACAGGAACGGCGTAAGTTTTATCGCCCCCATAGCCCCTGTTTTCTCAGACAATATAATGAACGGGCCGGAACCGCACATACCTCTGGTCAGCGGCGCAAATAACAATATGGTCTCAATAGATAAAAATGAAGCATGTGCATCCTGTCATTCAAGTTTCAAGAATAATATTACATTTTCAAGGCCAGAATTCGTAGAATGGGATATTGTGACTGTAAATGGAAACTGGATCATACAAAATATGACATATGGCCCCATGAAGGAAATAAATGTAATAAAAAACCTGGATGGAAAAGTGCATAATATATCAAATATTGAAAATGTGAATTGCGTCGCCTGCCACCAGGATATCAGGCAGGCTGTATTAAATGGGGGTCATTCATTTGAACAATGGAAGAGAAAACATGATCCTGGCAGTTCCGATTACCGGGATAATATCAATTCCTACTGCAAAGCCTGCCACAGGCCTGTAACTGAAGATCAATACGAGAATTCCCCGTATCCGGCATTCCCTTTCAATTCAACCGTCCATGCTGCAATGAAAATTGCCTGTCTGGACTGCCACTCCAAACCGGATGCATTTTCGGTTTATATAAACGGAGGAATGAGAAAACCGCCATGGGACAATGAAAAAATGCACAACGTCCAGAATTCGATAAACCAGCAGCCTGCTTTTGTGAGATCCTATATCTGCATAGCATGCAAGAACGCAGACCTCCCAACACCGGAGAATAAAATACACTTTAAACTATACACGGAGCCACTGATAAAAGTATATGTCGACGGAAGACAGCAATACCCTTAAATTAAAGAGAAATCCTTTGATCGATATAGATGAGGATATCTTTATCAAACCGTTCCATCAATATTCTTTCTTTAAAAAAATCGGTTTGATGAGTGCATTAATTATTTCCATAGTTATCTTAATATTTTCAATTTTTTCTTTATACAACGATATTATTCTTACTGATAACTATAATTATGCTATTATAGATCTCATTGTTATTGTTCTTGTGTGCATGTTCGTGGTTTTTTATATCATTGATGAATTTAAATCAAGGATCGTTACTGATATACTGATTGATAGTGCATTTCAGGAAGGTATCTATAAAAGGATGCATCCATTGATTGAGAATATTGCAAAGGCGCATATAGATACGAACCTTCTCCTGGAGAAAGTTGAGAAAATCGATTTAAAAATCCAGAACCTTTCAAAAGAAAGCTATGAAAAGGAGATAAATACCGACAATATTATGCAGGAACCCATTGCCCTGGGCACCTCCATTAAATTCACTGTGAAATCCATATTCTTTATAACCTTGACCATGGCAGTTTTCATGTTACTTGTGAATTTCAATATTGGCTGGGTAACACAGTATGCAGTGCTTTCCATATTTTTCATATGGTGGTGTTTCATTACCAATGAATATAAACTCTGGAATGAAAAAAACGCATGGAGTTTTGTTTTTTTACCGGTGCTGCTTGTCCCGGTCATTGTAATGGTTTTAAACAAGACCCTGAATTATAACCTATTGATCGCAACACTATATTTTTTCGTAGGGTCATATACTATTGTTTATTATCTCTGGGCAAATTATATTTCTACCGGGGGCCTGCCTTTTATCACGATAAAAAAACAAAACCAGACACAGGATTTTTTTTCCATGCAGAAAAATGGCTTCTTCACGGACTTATTGAGGTCAGTAGCAAGCCGGCTTGAACAGAAAATAAATAAAGAAAAAAAGAAGTAAAAATAACTAAAAATTGCTTTTGGTGTTAAAGATATTATGATGAAAAACGTATTTAATCCGTATCTCAAGAATGTGGTAATGATTTTTATATTGTTGCAGCTGGCCTTCCCGGCATCTGCGCTGGACGGATATGCCCAGATAGTATCCAATGTAAAAGGATTGCAGGATTACGAACTCCACTGGAATGATAAGTTCCCTCCGGGAAGCAATTTGAAGATTTACGTGGAAGCATCGGAAATCAATCATAAACGTTACGTTGGAGTAGATTATGTTTTTATTATCCGGGATTCGAATAATAATAAAGTGGATATAAAGTCATTCAGCAACAGATATGAAGATTACAGGGAAAATGATTTAATTACATATTCCATGATAGTCCCGGAGAAATGGGACGACGGTGTTTATAAGGCGTATATCTATATATTTGACCTTCTGGACGATGATATAATGGAAGAATATCAGAATAATATCACGGTCTCCATGCTTAACGATAGTACCCTGCCTGATATCCCCTATCTGGAAAGAGGGGAGATCCTGCTCATGAACGGCACTGAAAAACAAAAACATTACAAGGCGATTGAGAAAGAATTCTATATTGATAAATATGCAAACAAATATCCTATGGACAGATTCAGGGTCGAGAATATGAAGCTGGATAAAATAATTATTGCTCCGGGTGAACCGATGCATGTAAGTGTTAACGTATCAAACATTTTTTATGAAAAAGGTTCAACATCACTTGACCTGATATTAGATAATGAACTGATAGACAGCGCAAAGGTGGAAGTTAATGAAAGCGGGACGGCCCAGGTCAATTTCACGTTATCCACTGAACACATAGGACATCACACTGTTGAAATAATCCCATCCGGGAAAAATACTATCGCGTTGAAAACGATAGCATTTTTTGAAGTCAGTTCATTACAAAAAGTTGAGACCCCGACAAATTTCGTTTACAGGGAGATCACGACCGATAAGATAAAGGTCGATCCTTCAGTGAAGGTCAATATCTCTATCACAGTGGAAAACAAGGGTGGAGAAGGCTCTCAACAGATAGGATTATACATTAATGATGTCCTTGAGGAAGAAAGACAGGTACATTTGAAAAATTCGGAAATTAAAGAAATAATTTTCGAGGTTGAAAAGCAGGATGCTGGGGCTTACAGGGTAACGACCGCGCAATCAAACCTCAGCAAGGTCTTTTTCGTGGGAACACCTGTGACCACGCCTGAGGCTATTACAGAACAGGAGACAAGAAAAGAAAATAAACCGAAAGCTGCAATAATACTTGGGTTATCGATCCTTGTTATTTGCACCCACATTTTGAGAAAATATCTAAAAAAGAGATATAAGTGATATCATGCTCGATGATAACAGTGTAAGACAGGCTAAAGAAGACAGGCTGGAAGAAGTGGATTATGCTATTTTAAAAGCGATAGCCTGCGATATCAAGACAAACAAGGAAATAACAAAGGCATTGAAAATAAGAAATATTATTGTGGATAGACAACTTTATAAATTGATCAAGGAAGGATCGATCAAATATCTGCAATATGCTGTCCTTACTTCCAGAGGTAGTGATCGTATAAGGGATTTTGAAATAAATAGACCTGAAAACGTCTGGAGACCGATACATGAATATATAGTTTCGGTCAAGGAACATGATATGGAACTTAAACAGAAGAGAATAAAATTGATTGATAAGTTTTTATTAGTTTTTATGGCTATTTTAATAATATTGATCATTTATTTTATTATATATTATTAGAGAATGATAAAAGCTGAACTGGCACGCCTCAGGAATTCGTTCCATAAAGCCCTGGAAATTGATGAAAAAGAGCTTGCTATGCAGATAAAAGCAACAGGTTTCCTGTGCAGGAAATGCGCACAGTGCTGCAGGGCTGAATTTGGCGATAATACCGTGACCGTTTTTCCTTCGGAAATAAATTGTATTCGTGAAACAACAGGGCTTTTCCGTGATGATTTTGTAATACCCACTCCTTCAGTGGATAAGGATGCGAAAGGCAATATCCATACCTTTGAATGGGTCCTTAGGAAAAATGGCGATTGCATTTTCCTGGAAAATGACCTGTGTGAAATATACGAATGCAGGCCGCATATATGCAGGACGTATCCATTTTTCCTGCTTGACGGGAAACTTGAGGTTTCAGAATGCATCGGGCTTGGAGGCAATATCAATGATGAAGAGAGCCTGATGCTGGCAGTGCTCCTTAAACAAAGATATATTAAGGAGATAATGGAGTCGATAGCTCTTCTTGAAAGATTCAATGGATTCATTCCTGGCAGCAGCGGCAATGTATGCGTGCATGACAGCGAGGGTGAACACTGGTTAATGATTAAGGATCATACTAATTTAGAATAGGCTAATTACGATTGGCTAATTCAACTTTTTTTAAACCACATACTGACATTACCATTATAAACATTAAACTAAATATGACACAATATGAAACTGCTCGCTTTATCAGACCTTCACGGCGATTATTCGCACGTAGCATCTATTCTTGAGAAGGCAGGGGATATTGATGCTGTCCTGATAGCAGGCGATATAACCGATTTCGGACCTGATGAAAAGGCGCTTGAGGTACTGGGAATGTTCAAGGTTCCTGTTCTTGCAGTACCCGGAAATTGTGATAAGCCCTCAATACTGAAGGTCCTTGATAAGGAGAAAAATACCATTAATCTGCATAATTCATCTCATACAATTGGGGATTTGACATTTATCGGGATTGGCGGCTCAAACCCGACTCCTTTTAACACACCATTTGAATTATCAGAAAAAAAGATCGGTGAATATGTAGGAACATTATTGGGCAGATCAAAAGGAAGACTGGTTTTATTATCCCATGCCCCCCCGAAAAATACTACGGACAAATTACCTCATGGGAACGTCGGAAGTGCTTCACTTGCAAGATACCTGGGAATATTTGACCTGATCGTTTGCGGACATATCCATGAAGCGCGGGGAATTGTAAATGCTAATGGTACCCAGGTCGTAAATCCGGGGATGGCATCAAAGGGACAGGGGGCTGTGATTACGATAGGTGAAAAAATCGATATAGGATTTATTGATGCATAATGACCAAAATAGCAATATCAGGTAAAGGCGGCGTAGGGAAAACAACACTCGCAGGGACACTGGCGCGGCTTTTTGCAAGAAAAGGATACGATGTTCTTGCAATTGACGCTGATCCCAGCATGAACCTTGCCTCTGCGCTTGGAATAAAAAATCCGCCAGGACCTCTTACACAATATAAAGAATTGATCGATGAAAGAGCCGGCGGCCCTGCAGGTGTTTTTAAGCTGAACCCGAAAGTGGATGATATTGTTGATAAATTCGGGGTAACAGGGCCTGATAATGTGAAACTGCTGGTAATGGGTACTGTTGAAAGAGGGGGTAGTGGATGCATGTGTCCTGCAAGCTCATTCCTTAAAGCCCTTATGCGCCATGTGATCCTTAAATTGAACAGTGTCGTGATACTTGATATGGAAGCAGGTGTAGAGCACCTGGGGCGCGGCACTACAAAAGGAATAGACTATATGGTAATTGTAGTAGAACCGGGCGCAAGGTCAATTGAAACAGCAGGCAGGATTGCGGAACTCGGTCGCCAGATCGGGATAGACAAATTCGGCATTGTCATAAATAAAGCGGGTGATGAAGTGCCGGATATCGAAAAAAAATTAAAAATATACGATTTACCTGTTATTGGTTCGATCCCCTTTGATAATGATCTTGTCAGGGCCGACCTTGATAGCATTTCGCCGATCGAAATAGGTGGCGCAGCAATTTCTTCGATAACAAGGATCTTTGAAAAATTATCTGATAAAATGGAGTGAGAACCATAAAAAAGCCTGAACTGATCCCAAGCGGATGCGCACCCCTTGATGAAATGCTGGGCGGCGGCTTTGAAACCGGAATCGTCACACAAATATATGGGGGCTCAGGTACGGGAAAAACCAATATATGCATACAGCTGGCAGTAGAATGTGTCAGGAGCGGAAAAAAAGTCATATTCATAGATACCGAAGGTTTCTCAGCCGAGCGGTTCAAACAGATAGCTGGCGAGGATGCAAAAAAAATCGCCGGAGAGATAATCATATACGAACCCGTGAGCTTTGAGCAGCAGTATTCTGCAATTACCGACATCGAAAAGCTCATGAATGAGAAGATCGGTTTGATAATTCTTGACTCTGCAGCGCTTTTTTACAGGCTGGGACTCACTCAGGATGACACAGGTGAAGAGAACGTGACAATTAGGCGTGAACTTGTGAACCAGATAGGAATACTTCACGGAATCGCGAGAAAATATGGTGTAGCAGTCGTGATCACAAACCAGGTCTATAAAGATGTGACAACAGGAGAACTATGCCCTGTGGGGGGAAATGCATTTGAACATCTCTCAAAAACTATTATTTTATTAGATAAGATCGGGCCTTCAAAACGAAGAGCAACTTTACGAAAGCACAGATCAAAAAGCGAGGGGGTTTCCTGTGAATTCATGCTGACCGATAAAGGTGCTAAATAGGCTGATGAAATTAAAGGCAGTTAAAAAAAATTAAGGGATAGAATGTAGTGTTTTTCCTGGAAATCTGGTTGGAGTTGATAAAATCATTTTCACAATGTCCCTGTGGTCTTCCTTGAGGGAATAACATCGATGTTCCCTTTTCAGATAAATACGCAATATTCCAAGCCTTGTATGCATTTGCCCGACCATAGCAGAGACACCCCTGTAATTAACTTCAAATCCCTGTTTTTTGAGATAATCATAAACTTCACAGGTTGTATAATTCCTGGTCTGCAAGAACAGGTTCAGAAGAGATTTCCTTATGCCTACTTTATCCCTGACAAGAAATTTTAATAACCTTGTTTTCACACCATCTTCCATATTATTTGTTATAGCATCACCTATAACAGGTATGTACGGATTGTTTATTAAACTTGCTGGTTTAATTCTGAAAAAACATGATTATGATTTTAATTTTATTTTCTCCCCTTTAAGTATTTTATATAGTTTCTGTAAAAAATCCTTTACTTTGAAAATCAATGTTTTCGGCTGGTCAGCAACAGGAGGTGTGGCAGCAGTTGTACCATCCATAACAACAGGTACATCCTTCTTTACAGCAGGTGCAGATTCCTTTAAAAGGTACCATGTCAGTACTTTATGATATGATATAACCCCGATAAAAGCAGACCATATAAGGAGAAGGATGTGCAGGTTAAATACCTGTATCCCTGAATATGAGATCTGCAATATTGAAACGAATGCCTCCGCCGTATCCGGAAGAATAAAAACAAAAACCACAGGAATAAGTATCATGATCAAAGCGGAAAGTAAAGGCGATACAAATACCATAATTCCAAGAATCAGGAGTGAATATATGAAAAAAACCAATATTGAAAAAATATCCATTAATTCGACCTCGTCTTAATTTTTGTTATTAAATAAGCTGTGAATGCAATACTTCCGATTATTCCGGATATCACAATAAATGACACTATCATAAATGCTATTATCTCATAGCGACCTGCATTTATATGTGTATCCACATTATCGAGTTTTGTTGATCCGGGGATTTCGTTCTTTTGTATGGCGTTTGATTGTGCCTGCCTTATGGTCCCCCGGATATCACGATATGTTGCATAAGCTTCAGGAAGAGAGATGACATTGCCTTTCAATGAATACTTGAAACTTGCGCTCTTTCCGGCATCCACAAAACCCGACCAGGTTGTTGAGCCGCTCTCCAGAGGAAAGCCATCAGGTATTTTATCATTCACCGTAACAATTGCGGGCCTGTCTCCACTATTGGTAATTTCCAGTTCTACATCTGTCAGGCCATCATTGTTCAATGCCTTCTTGACCAAGTTTATGTATGGCATGTGAACGGTCATATTAACATTCTTTGATGTACTTTTCTCTCTGTCCCACTGCGCTGTTGCGCTGGTAAGCTGATATACTCCGGGTTTTGAAGGAGCTATATAATATGATACGTTCGCTGATTTCTTTGGCTCTACTTCAATACGCCAATCCCTCTGGTTTTCTAATGAGTCTTCGGTTACGTTATCATGAATGCGTACGAATGTCCTGTTTGGTCCGGAATTATATACTAATAATTCAACCAGGACTTTTTCATCATCAGTTTCTTCAGGAACACGTTTTATAATGGATATATAAGGAGCAACAGATACTTCCTTGCTTTGTGTGGATATGTAGGTATTATTGAAGTAGTCGCGCCCTTCTATTTTTGCATTAATGGTGAGCTTTAAATCTGGAGGAAGTTTATTTATCCGGGATTTGAAGGATTTTGTACCATTAATATTAACCCCGGTAAAAAGATCTGGCTCGAATGTTATCGGGCTTTTACTATCAAGACTCAAACCTGCAATGTTAAGAGTTTCATCAGCCGTGATATTTATTAATATGGAAATGTTTTCATCGGAAAAATATTCATCTTTATCAGTAATTATTTCTGCTTTGATTGTCGGGATCTTATATTTGAAAAGTTCAATATCTATAAAACCGGTTCTATTTATATCCCTGACTACTATTCGCAAGTTATCATAATTTTTTGAACCATTTTTTGTGAAAACATCTGTATTAACAGTTTTTTTGTTTGATACAGTAAGATTTACTGAATTTTTACCAATGGCCTCAATTCCTATAGAATAATCTTCAAACGAATATATATCTGCCCATTTTAAAGTCATTCTTCCTGAAGGTATCCAGATATCTTTGTTTTCAAGGCGGCTAAAGGCGATCCATGAATCGTCCCCGGTTATCCCCAGAAGAGTTATTCCGATATCATCATATTTCTTAAATTCATTTACTCTAAACTCTTTCGTTTCTACCAATCCCCTGTCTTTGTAAACAATCATTGTTGAATTTGTATTATTCAGGGCAATAACTTTCACAAGATAATTTTCAAAAGCCATAGATTCATCGACCTTAGTAAAACCTGAGGATTTTGCGCTCCAGACCTTTTCGGTTGCACCGAGAGAGGCAACAGGAAGAAAAACTATTATTATGAAACATATTATAATTTTTATATTCATTGAATTATAAATTGTAATACTCAATAAGTTTAATACCTCTTTTGACTTCATATTGAATATATCATTATATATTTATGCTTGTATATATAATTAATTGTTTAACAGCTTATATTTTGAATTCAATTGGTTTGAACATTTCCTTGGTTTAAATGTATATTGTTTCTTTATTGGCAGGAGCAAGGGATTTTACACCAAGTTCTTCATTGACCCAATTTGCGAACCCCCCGGTGTTGTCACCATGTACTGCGATAACGGTTTCCGTACCTCTGTCGCAGAAAGTCTTTACAACATCTTTTAATTGTGTATCCCCGCAATGTGCTGAAAAATCATACAGCTCAAGCCCGCAATTAAGCCTGACAGTACGTTTCCCGTTTTCTATGTACCTGCTTTCAAGAGCCTTTCTTCCATTTGTGTTTTCTGCCTGGTAACCTGTAAGATGGATCTTGGATCTGGGATCATCGAAAATCTCATCGATATAATATAAAACAGGTCCTCCGTTTAACATTCCAGCGCTTGTTACGATTATGGAAGGTTCATTTATTATAGCTTCCCTGTCTTCCCTTTTTACGATATTTGCGCTGGTGAACGCGTTTTCAAGTTTCTTTATATCAGATATATTTTCAGGGGACTTCCTGATCAGGTTGAATACATCAACCCCCATGCCGTCAACATATGCAAAAAGCCCGTGTTTTTTAAGTATCAGCATGATCTCCTGAGTCCTTCCAATGCCAAAAGCCGGGATTATTGCTCTTCCTCCGCTTTCAATTGTTTCTCTTATTGATGCGATGAACCGTTCCTCAAGTATTTTCCTGGGAGTATGATCCCTCCCGAAATATGTACTTTCAATAAGAAGTATATCGCTATCCGGGAAATCTGTATCTGCGCCAGTCTGGAGTTCTGTCCTGATCGTGTTCAAATCTCCGGTATAAAACAGGGTCTGTTTATCCTTTTCAAGATGCACCATGGAAGAACCCGGAATATGGCCTGCATCGTAAAAAGACACAGAATACCCATTTGTATTGAATTCTTTTTTGTATCCTATCGGCCTGACTTTTCGTTCGAATTCCTGGATCTCTTCATGATAATAAGGGATAATATGGCCTTTTTTACCTGCTATTTTAAGAGTATCCCTGGCCAGGAGCCCTGATAATTTTGCAGTCAGGGATGTGCAATATACCTCAGGCTCAAGATCCATGAGATTCGGGGCAAGTCCGCAATGGTCAAGATGTCCGTGGGAAATTATCATGGTTTTCGGACGAAGACCATTTGAAGGATATGATGGCGGATCAGTAGGTTTAATTCCGTAATCAAGAAGAAGCTCATCGTTTAACAGGATGGCGGATCGTCCAACTTCTCCTGCTCCTCCAAGGAATCGTATGTTTATGTTATCGCCTCAATAATTTTGTAGCCTTAATTCTATTCAGGAGATATTATAGTCTTTTGTTTTGAAGATGATTTGATATTCTGATATGGATCATGCCACCACATAAATAAATCATATACTCAACAGCCATAGCCACATAGGCATATAACTTATCTTCTTAGTCCCTATAACTTCTTCAGCTTCGTAGTCTTCTGTTAATATAAGACCACTCTCAAGATCAAATTCATTCAAAACCGAAAGCATACCCTCAACTTCGCGCTTTTTGACTTCAGGTTGAATAATTTCCCAGCATACCTGAATAGCATTGCTTACCTTGTTTTCGCTCATCTGGAGGAAATCCGTTTCTTTTTGCTTTTTGTCATGCCAGTAGAATATTCTGGACAGGGGATTAGAAGAAGTTCTTCTTTTTAACTCTATGAATACAATATTTTCAGCAATTCGTCCGTAATCCAGAGAAAACCTAAATCCTTTGATATTCCGTATGCCATTATCTATGCAATATACTTTCTTGGGATTTATCTCCTGCGCTTTAACGGAAAAGCTAAATATTGGCACAGTAAAGACAAGGTACGCATCCCTCAGATATGTCACATACTCACCAACTGTATCCACAGAAAGTAAAATATCCTTTCCGATTTTGCTGAAATTCATGGGATTTGAGATGTTCTGTAAAAACATATTGATCATTCTTTCCATCTTTGCTGCACTTCTCAGGTCCCGTTTTTTTATTATGTCCCTGTAAATTATAGTGTCAAAGTAAAACTGAAGCAGTTGTTTTTTCATGCCGGGATCCTTTTCAAGGACAACTTCTGGAAATCCCCCAAATTCCATATATTCAAATAAATAATGCTTTATTTCATCTTTCTTAGAAAGAGCTTCGATCTTATCTTTAATTGTGAGCTTTATTTTGAGGAATTCTTTGAAACTCAAAGGATAAACTTCAAAGTACGCAATTCTGCCTGCGAGTCTGAAGCTGAAATCCTCCTTTTGCATCGAGAAGTTTGAACCTGATATAATTAATTTAATTTCTTTTTCCAGATCATATATCCGTTTCAGGGTATTTTCCCAGTTATCTATCTCCTGGACTTCATCAATAAAAATAAAAATCTTGCCGTGCGGATTTACCAGTTGCATGTAGCTTTTTATTGCATCATCTATCAAATTTTCTTTTTGAACCCTGTCATCATCGCATTTGATAAAAAGAATGTTTTTCCGGGGGATATTTGAACTTAATCGGCTTATGAGGATATTCATTAAAGTCGTCTTGCCAGATCTTCGGACACCGAGAAATCCTAATATCTCCTTTCTTTCAAGCCATGGTTCGATGTCTCCTACTAATTCGCGTTCGATCAGCTTAGATCCAGCCGTTTCCTCCCAGTGAGAATTCCATTCAACCAGAATCTCTTTATTCATACATTCTACTATAGTAGAGTGATATAATTAAATCTTTCGATTATAATCGAGTCTATTGCGAATTCATATTTAATACCTTCCCGTGCTCATCTATCTCCCCGTTCCTGATACGAGTGCTCGATATCGGTAAACCATCTTCGGCAAAAACATAATCAACAAGAACGATCTTTAATGGTTTCATGTTTTTTTCACTGCGTATCCTGTTTATTTTAAGTCCGATAGGATGCGTTTCAGGAGATACCACAAGATAATCAAAATCCTCAATTATGGTCGGTCCACAGGGGTCATCAAGCTTTACAATCCTGGGGACAACACCCTGGTCACGGATAAATTCCATTACTGCATTATAGCGCGACCGGTAATCATCGACTTCATGTTTCTTGTTTTTCACCATTTCATCCGATGTCAACCCTATCAGCAGCTCACCATTCCTTCCCAGTTCAACAGCTTTCATCAAAAGTGCCTTATGCCCGTCATGCAAAGGGTCAAAAGTTCCTCCAACAGCTACTCGCGCCATGCACTAATTATTGGAGAATTAAACGATAAGAGTATCTTTTAATATCTCTTGTGCGATTTTAGGGGAATATGACAGAAGAGACAATACACTGGGCAGATGTTATAGCGCAAAATCTGCTTTCGCGCGGAAAAAAGCATACTGTGGCCTCAGGAATTACTCCTTCAGGCCCCATTCATATAGGGAACATGAGAGAAGTCGTGACTGCGGATGCGGTTTACAGAGCACTTCTGGATAAAGGGGCAGATGTACGCCTGATCTATATCGCTGACACTTTTGATCCTCTTCGTAAAGTTTACCCGTTCCTTTCAAAGGATTATGAAGCACATGTGGGAAAACCGCTTTCTGAAATCCCATGCCCCTGCAGGAACCACAAGAGCTATGCAGAGCATTTCCTCCTGCCTTTTATTGAAGCGCTGCATACTCTTGGTATAAAACCGGAAGTTTACAGGGCAGATGTGCTTTATAAAGAGGGAAAATACATTGAATCAATTAAGAAAGCACTCACCAGCAGGGATGCAATCGCGCGGATATTGTCAGACGTTGCAGGCCGCGAACTTGAGCCTGACTGGAGCCCATATAATACGATATGCAAAGAATGCGGGCGGCTAAGCACCACGAAAGTAACGGGTTTTGATGCAGAGAAGGAAACTATTGATTATGTGTGCAAATGCGGCTCTTCGGGAACCGTTTCCATGAAAGGCGGTGGAAAACTCAACTGGCGCGTTGACTGGCCTGCGCGCTGGCCGCTGTTTGGTACAACTGTTGAACCTTTTGGCAAAGATCATGCTACAGCCGGGGGTTCTTATGACACGGGAAAACGTATCGCCCGTGAAATATATGATTACGAACCTCCCTATCCGATCGTATATGAGTGGATAATGTTAAAAGGCAAAGGTGCAATGCATTCATCTACTGGTCTTGCGATATCCATTAATGATATGCTTGAAATAGTGCCGCCTGAGGTCCTTCGTTATCTTATCATCAGGCAAAAACCCGAAAAACACATTGAATTTGACCCGGGTCTTTCCTTCCTTAATCTTATTGACGAGTATGACCAGGTTGAAGGCGATAAAAGAGCTTACCAGCTTTCAAGGACAGAAGGGACAAAACCTTCAAAGATCCCTTTCAGGCACATGGTTACAGCGGTACAGATCGCTGGTGACAGGGGTTTTGACTATCTTCTTACTGTTCTGAAACGAACAGATTACGATACATCGGATGTAGAAGCAATCAGGCAAAGAGCAAATAATGCAAGGAACTGGCTTGCCAAATATGCTCCCCTGTTTGTTAAGTTTAAAGTCCAGGAGACAATTCCTCCCCAGGTAAAAAGTTTCACAAAAGAACAGAAACTTGCACTCGCAATTCTTGCCGATGAACTGGAGCATGGGATGTCAGGACAGGAGATACATGATAACCTGTATAAGATTGCCAGGGAAACAGGTCTTGATGGAAAACAGGTTTTTGAGACCGTATATCTGGCACTTCTTGGTTTGAAGTCCGGACCCAGGGCAGGGCATTTCCTTGCGTCCCTGGAGAAAGATTTCATTGTAAAAAGGTTTAAAGAGGCAAGTTTGTAAAGAACATAATCATCATACTGATTATTTGTATGTTCGCAATTCCACGAACATAGCCTTTAAGTACTATGTAAGATTTATTATCTCTGAGGTTGTAAGATTATTGTAAATAATTTTACTAGTAATATGACAGAAGGAAGGAAAATTTCAGGGCCAATAAATTGGATAATAATATGTGTTATATTTTTATATTTTGCCAGTGTTGCGGCTGCCTATGATGGGCTCGAATGGGAAAACGGAACATCCGGAACCTTGAAACGGAACGAGGTAATTTCGTTTGGAGATTATTCTGTAAAGGTTGTGGCTTTTAGCTCTCCTGTAGAATCAGAAAAGTATAAAAATATACCAATTGAACCGGTCGAACCTTTTGTGGGATTAAATATTTCCAGGAATGGTAGTTTTCTAAATGAAACGTTTCTCGCACAAGGCGAGTCATTTATCTCTGCTGATAGCGAATTTAGGGCTGAAGTCGTACAACTTCCGTCAGGTTCATCCAAAGATTGGTTATATGAAAGTTACAATCCATGGGCGACATTACAATTAAGCAAGAGAGGAAAACCACAATTAGAACTATCAATAGAAACTGATGATGAGTATATAGCCAGTCAGAACACTGAAATCAATGCAGTGATCACATTGAGAAATACCGGAACAGCCGCTATAAATGATGTTGATCTGGACTTAGGTACGGAACTTCCTACATTGAGAGGGAAATTAAAATATCATTATGAGACGATCACGAAAGGAAAGGAGATCAGTGAGAGCGTTACTTTTTCAACACCAGCTATTACGGAACTAAAAAAATTTAATATATTCGTGAACTCCAGCGGAGTTGATGCCAAGGATATTCCTTATAAAGAAACACAACTAAAAACTATCCTGATCGCACCACCCCCCCAGCAAGCTCCTTCCCTGACTAAGAATGCGAATTCAAAGGCTTACTTAAAAGACTTGATCATGGTATCGATTTCTTTTAAGAACAATGCTGATTATGAACTCAAGAACATCAGTATTGTGGATTCCGTTCCAAAAGGATTCAAACAGGTGAGCAATAGCACGCTTCGCTGGGTTGTCAATGTCGGTCCGAATAAAGAATGGTATTTCCGCTATCTTTTGAAGCCAACGGGAGCCGGGAAAGTAATATTCCCCTCCACTACCGCGGAATTTGATATGAAGAATGAATATTACATGATCCAGTCGAACAGACCGGAGACCGTAATATATGGGCCAAGGATTGAACTGAGTAAACAGGCAGATAAATCAGAAATTAATCCTGGCGGTGATGAAGTGACCGTTACTGTCATCGCTAAAAATAGCGGAACCACTCCCACAATGGTCATGATCAAAGACGATCTACAGCCGGATACTACGCTCATAAACGGTACTACAACCATTGGAGAGTATCTTGAAGCCGGAAAGGAATCAAGTATAAGCTATACTCTCACTACAAATTCCTTAGAACCTGTTCTGTTGCCTCCGGCTAAAGCAGAATATTTTGAATTAGGCTCCCAGGGTTCAAAATTAACTACAATGAGCGAAGAACTCCTCCTGAGCATCAGGCCGCCGCCAACCCCCGAGCCAACTCCGGAACCCACCCCTGATCCAGCTTTTGAAATATCGGATAATTCTACGGAAGTACCCATTGACCAGCAAGGGGCTGAACCTGTAGTTGATCCCGGACAGGAGCCTGAACAACCACCTGTTATTGTAGAACCCACACCAACTTTTGGTGACGCAAATTCTGTTTTGAATCTTCTTATCGGGTGCGGGAGTAATAACGATGGTATTCCACAAGTCAATATGACAACTGACATTTGCTCCCTTGTAGGAAATAATCCCTAATTAACTTCGATACCGAAACTAAACTGAATTAGAGATTTTTTCCATTTTCTTTTGTATCAGTTGTTTTAATTCGCCAAGATTTCCTTTTTTTGCGCTTACAGGAACGATCTTATCCAGCCACTGTCTCCAGGGAGGTGACATGCCTAACCGTTGTGCTATCTCATCAAGCGCTAAATCCCTATCCTTCACTTTATCCATTTTATTAGCAGCTACTATCACATCTATGTCCAGTTCACCGAAGAACTCGAAAAGCTCAACTTCCACAGGTATTTCATTTTTCCAGGTCCACCTGTCCACGATTTCTGCAAACGATGTTGTATTTACGACCAGAACTGCAAGAAGGATATTTGATGCATTATCTTCTATATAATGAACAATATTATCCTTTATCGCTTCCTGGCCTTTCCTGGTTATCCTGCTCATGTATCCAAATCCCGGCATATCGGTAATTTGAATATTCTGGTAAGGTAAATGAAGTGGCTTTCTTGTTACGCCCGGAAGTTTTCCTACAGGGACTTTTTTTCCTGTAAGCGCCCTGATCAGAGTGGATTTACCAACATTAGATCGTCCTACAAAAATTATCTCTTTCATGTACCAACTGCATTTATCAAAGTCATATAAAAATGCTTCTTGATCATTTATGCCTGGAAATTGAAGCAAGCATCAATACAATGATCCCAAACATGATACCGAATCCCGGAGTGATGGGAGTGGGAGTTGGTTCTAAAGGGGGTGATGAGGTTGCCTGTGGCAGGATAGCTTCTACTGATTTCATCTGGACATTTGGAGTAAGAGTCGGAATGTCTGGATTTATCGATCTATTCGCTGATGGATCAAAAATTGTGATGACAGGGCGTCCGGATTTTACAGATGAGCGTGTCATTCCCCTGTATTCTATGCCGGTATAGTTAGCCATAGCCGCAGGTAGTTCAATATTTTCTCTGGTATTTATCCTGATTATATAGCTGAATCCTATAGGAGTATTTAACTCCAGGAATGTCGAATCAAGAGACGTTGAACCGCTGACAAGGCTTACATTCTCCGGAAGAAAATCTTTAACTTCCATACGTGTTGCAATATTTCCTATATTCTGAATGCTCACTGTCACTGTTACATCATCACTGATGTTTACAATCTGTTTATCTACTGTTTTATTAATTATTATTTTTGGCCCATTTACAATAACCGTAGAAGTATTCGAGGAAATATTATATTGTTTATTATTAACTTTGAATTGGGCATTAACTGCCGGAAATGTAAATCCATTGATGTTTGTTTCCAGAGGTTTGATGGAATACGCTATCTCCTTCCACTCCCCAGGTTTAATGACAGGTATATCCCAGGTCAACGGTATATCGGATTTTAATTCGAAATTTGGGTTTATGCTATCTGTTAAGGTAATATCTGTCATATCCATTGCACCATTATTTGCAACATTTAATCTGACCATTAGCATATCATTGAGATATATGCGGCTTTTGCTGAGGGTTTTGCTTACTGAATAATAACTCTGTTTGGGGGAGATTGTAATGGAAACATATCCGTTTGATTTGTATTCGAGATTTTTAACATCGAAGCTTTTTGTATCTGCGCTTAAATTATAGGTTTCCTGATCCAGTACCTCAGGAACCAGGAATACGACTTCATAACTTTTACTTTCATCTTTTTTCAATTCAATATATGATTGGTGGAGCTGTCCTGTACCGCCTCCCCTGAGAACCAGTTTATCCGGATTCAGGAGAACATCCACATTCTTAGCAATAGCATCACCGTTGTTTTTAACAGTGACTTTAGCTGTTATGACCTGGTCACGGCTTGAAGTATATGATTTTTTTTCCGTTGTAACGGTTACATCAAGTTCAGGCTTTCCTCTTAATGAGACCGCAACTTTTGCCCATGGCTTATAGTATTCCATTACCCATTCTTTTGAATTTCCCGGAAGAAAACCCGTTCCCGAAATCTTGACCTCGTAATCGGGGTCTAAATCCGGTCCGCTTTGTATGGTCAATAAAGCTTCTTTAAGGAAAGTGCCATCCTTATATACCTCGAGATATACCATCGGATCAACTGAAGTTTCCGGAATTATCTCTCCTTTAAAGTTCTTAAATCCCCTGACAGGAGATGGGAATTGTACTGCTTTTACCATATACGGTCCATTCGTGAGAGTGCTTCCTTTGTAAAGAGTACCTTCTACCGCAGGCGCCCATTCTATTTCATCTGTTATGAAAGCTGCCACCGGAAAAGAGCTGGCAAACAACATGATTATTAATAGGACAACGAATCTCTTCTTATACTTCATATTATAATTATCATGATGAATTTGAAATAAATAGTTTACTATATCAAATTATAATAATTTTATGATGCAAAGATATATATTCATGAATAACCAAATCAGTGTTAATCGGTTGGCTTATATATGGCAACTATTAGATAAAATGAATTATCTAAGGCTGTTTTTTTAGGTTAATTGGTTTAAAATATAAAGGAAAGAAATAAATGGACAACGATAGAAGAGGCGGTTCACGTGGTGGAGGCAGAGGCTTCAGACCCAGCGGACCAAGAGAAATGCATAAAGCAACATGTGCAGACTGCAAGCAGGAAACTGAAGTACCATTTGTGCCATCAGGCGACAGACCGGTATATTGCAGGGAATGCTACCAGAAACATAAGCCAGCAAGATATTAAATATTAAGTAACTTTTTTAAGTAGAGGGTTTCAATAATCCTCATTTTTTAAATTTCATTTCCAATCGGCAAAGAATACTTTAATTCAATTAAAAAAATATGCACGGATTTATTTTTGTATCCATGCGTGTTCCCGCTGCTTCAATATTCAGACAATGTCAATGGTTATAGTTCCTCCATCAAGTACATCCCTTTCAGCAACATCAACCTGCTTTGAGACATTACCTGCTGTCACGGAATAAGGACCTACAGGCGCTGTGTCAAACCGCGTCTCACCCTGGATCGGGCCAAGCGTTGAATAAGGAACGGTGAATGCATAAGCTCCATTCGAAGTTGTCACCTGTTTATACTGGATCGTTCTTCCGATATTCGTTTTTATCGTGTTGGTCAGCGTGACATTAGTACCAGTCGGAGCACTTCCTGTGATCCTTGCTCCTTTTACATATTCGAATACCTTTGCATATCCTGAATATTCAACTGGTATATCTGATTTAAAAGCAAAATTATACCAGTATTTACCTACACATATATTCTGATCACAGACTGGTGCAATTTGGTTACCCTGATTATATACTCCCACTTCATAATATCCTCCCTGTGTATTAGGATTAGGCCGGGATTCGTGAACCAATCTGTAATACTTCATACCGTTGGTATCAAAAATATGTAGCCGGCTTTCCATTGTATCATAGTATTTCTTGCCCGGGACAATCAATTGTCCTCCTCTGGTATTGATAGCATATACACTCCCATAAACATCACTTTTATTCCATCTGGCGAATATCGGTTGTATAGCATACGCCATATACGCATTGCTTACAACGTATCTTGCTCCCGGTTTTCCGTTAATACCCAATTTATCAAGTACAGCATTTGCCTCTTCTTCTGTTTGTGCGGTCAGGAATGTTGATGCACCAGGTTCATGTGTCAGGCCACCGCCAATGCCTGACTGGAAGGGATTCGCGTTAGGGATCCGGTGTCCCCAGTATGTGATGATGTGGCCATAATCCCACCAGCTCATAACACCATAATCATTCCTGGAATAGTTATATGGTTGGCCTGGCTCCGGTTTTTGATAAATTGAATAATATGGTAAATCAGGTACAGGAGTATTATCTTTCATCCAGGTCAATGCTTCATTCCATTCGTAAAATCCTGATGAAACAGCGCCCCCCGGCGCATCTGCCATAGTTAATTGATAAGGAGATGCACCAGATGGCAAGAATCCGATAACAGCGATTACAAGGATAAGAGAAATAATGTGCTGTACCCTTATCTTTTTTACACATTCGATAATATCGTTGGAATTAAAACTTTTCCAGTCAGCAAAATCCAGGAATATGGAACCAATTATACCTGAGAGTATTGCTACGTTTACAGCATAATAATATGTAAACCTGTTCTGGGCAAGCATTATACCCAGGACGAAAAGACTCCAGACAACCATTAATGAGTATTCTGCATTGGATTTCTTGAGAACATAATAACAAAGAAGGATAATTGCAATATACGACAGAATATAATTATATCCAAAACTCCCCAGCGCAGCCGCGTAGCTTGTGGGCCAGGCTTCTCCTATAGTTAAACCGCTTTCATCAAATCCTCCAAAAAGAACTCCTATTTGACCTATTGTAGCGTTATAAAGATCGGGAGATATCAATTCCAGGAGTATTATTCCAACAGTAATTGCAGCTAAAACGAATAATAGATAATGATATCCTTTGTATTCCCGTTTATTCATTTCCCTGGAAACAAGACTCAAAATAGCAAAAATAACTGCTATACCTCCGGTAACTATAATATGCAATTCAGAATACCTGAATACAGCAAATCTATTATCTAAACTAACATATGGCAGTACCATTATCATAGCAACAAAATAAGCTATTATTCCCACAATACCAAGGTATTCCGTAGATTTTCCTCTTAAGTGATCTATAATATATTGAGTGATTATAAAAATACCAAATACAACCGCGAAAAACACGCCTGTGGTCCATGTCAACAGGTATGCCCCAAATGAAATTCCGGCCAGAAGAGAATAAATTATAGGAACCTTTAAGGTAGCCCAATCTCTCTTAAGCCAGTGATCCAGGGTGATGTTTTCAGCTTTTTTAATGGCAATTATGAAGAACATCATCATCAAAGTAGTGAACAAAACCTCAGCTATATGATTATCCGTAAAACCCAGGACAGACCTTCCAAGGAATTGACCCGGGAGAATAGCTATCAGAAATGCCCCGATAAGTCCTGCTTTGTTACCGAATAATTCCTTACCGATAAAGTATACCGGAAATACAACAAGAGCACCCAATACTGCAGGAAAGAAGACACCAACAGTATCTATCGTGGACTGTGCCGGCAATCCACCATTTAAGAGCAGACCGGCAACTATCGCAAAAAATGCTATCATCTGGTCAAATAATGGCCCCCAGTGAATGGTGCTTCCATATGGATAGATCGTAAATGCATCGAAAAATATCCTGTTAGGAAAAAATTGGATCGTATTCTCTACAAGTCTCATATGGAATACAGAATCATCCGTCGCAAAACCCACAAGTCCCTTCTGGAAGACGACTTCCATGGGGGTTATGCCACGTATATAAAATGAGAAAAGGAATATCGCAATAAGAAGTATATATGAAAGGTACGTGACTTTCAAAGACGTCATCGTTTCTTTTGTATTTATACTATTGCCCTGTTTTTCCCTGTATTGTTTTTTAGTTTTTGCTTTAGCCAATGTACACCTCGGAACAGATTTATAAGTGGAATTCGGAGACTATAAAGTTTACGGATTATTGTATATTTATCTTATTTTCTTATTGTTTTTGCGTTTTCGCCATAGATTCAGGCTCATTAATTATCCTTGCCCTTCAGGATAACTTTCTTCTTGTAAGAAAGATATGTGATCGAATATTTCCCGGAGTTAACTAAATACCTGACATACTTCCTTCCGATCAAAAAATTCAAAAACGGAAAGCAAATAGCCCAGGCGTAAGATATGAGCCAGGGTATTGTGATCGCCCTCAATTGATTTTTCCGGCGTGCCCTGGCTGTTTCCTTAATTAGCTTTACGGTGTTGGCAGTAATCCCTCCGATTTGCATCCCTGCAACAATTAAACCGTTTACAAAATAAGCATCCTCTCCATCCTTAAAGACCCTGATTAGCAGTTCATAATCTCCTGCAATTCGAAACGATTCATCAAACTTCCCGTAGCGTTCAAAGAGGCTTCGATGATGAAACATCCCCTGATGCGCAAAAGTGCATATTCCATCTATAATAATGCCCCTTCGTGTGTACTCCCACGAATTACCATCAAGACAACTTATCTCATTATTTTCTGTTACCCTTGCAACCTGCCCATACACCATCCGCATACCCTGCGATTCAGCCCTGGCCAGATGCGGTATTATCTCTTCAAATACATTATTATTCCAGAGATAATCATCAGATCCAAGGAAACATATCCAGTCTCCCCTGGCATGACCCAGTGCCTTATTCCATGCATCATAAATACCGTTATCAGGCTCTGATTGCCAGTAAGTGATTTTATCCTGGCCGGATCTTAGGATTTCTATCGTACCATCTGTAGAACCCCCGTCGATGATAATAAGCTCTTTATTAAGATAAGTCTGATTTGATACACTATCGATACAACGTTGTAAGGTTTTGGCACCGTTATATACAGCCACAATAACAGAGATCAGGGGGTTTGAAGTCATTTTATTTCATCAGTGTTTGCCTGCATACAGCTCATATGTTTGTTTAATTCCATCCCTCAGGGATATACTTGCTTTCCATCCAAGCCTGTTCAACCTGCTGACATCCAGCAGCTTTTGCGGAGTCCCGTCAGGCTTTGTGGTGTCGTACACGATCTTTCCCTTATATCCTGCGATGTCTCCTATCAGTTCAGCAAGCTCACGAATTGTCAAATCCTCTCCAACCCCTATGTTTACAAACTCCCCGATGGCCGGAGCATCATAGTTTTCCATCAAATATACACATGCGTCAGCCATATCATCCACGTGCAGGAACTCCCGCCTGGGCATCCCTGTGCCCCATACAATGATCTGCGGCGCGTTATTCATCTTCGCCTCATGGAACTTGCGGATAAGCGCAGCCATGACATGAGATGTCTTAAGGTCATAGTTGTCATTGGGTCCATAAAGGTTGGTTGGCATAACCGAGATGAAGTTCATCCCATACTGCTGGTTGTAATGTTTACACATTCGTATTCCCGCAATCTTTGCAATAGCATACGCCTCATTGGTGACTTCAAGCTCGCCTGTTAGCAGATACTCCTCTTTCAGCGGTTGCGGCGCAAGCCTGGGATATATACATGAAGAGCCAAGGAATAGCATTTTTTTCACGCCGCTGGTGTATGCTGCATGGATAACATTGGCTTCGATCATGATATTTTCATAGATGAAATCCGCAGGATACGTACTGTTTGCCATGATACCTCCCACCTTTGCTGCTGCTAAGAAGACGTATTCCGGCATTTCTGTTTCGAAGAAGTTGCTGACAGCCTGCTGGTTGGTGAGGTCAAGCTCGCTGCGGTTGCGGGTTATGAGGTTACGGTAGCCTTTTGATTCCAGGTTTCGTTTTATGGCTGAGCCGGCCATACCCCGATGACCCGGAATGTAGATTTTGGATGTGTAATTCATGATATCTTCTCTTTCTTAGTTGTCTTTTCCACCAGTTACGACAATCGTTTTTCTTTGATTATATGGTAAAGTTCCTCATATAACATAACCATTTTGTCTAATGTAAAGTGTTTTTCAACATCTTTTCTTGCAGACAAACCTGCTTTCTCTCTAAGTTCGACATTATCTAAGAACAGCCTAATTCCTTTCACGAAATCATCCACATCTTTGTATCGTGCAATGTACCCGGTTCTCATATTTGTCAAAAGTTCAGGAATACCGCCAGTCTCAAATGCTATTACCGGAGTACCACAGGCCATTGATTCTAAAACTACCAGGGGGCAGTTATCAGCAAGTGAAGGATACAGGAACAGGTCTGAGGCAGCATAATATTCTGCCATCGTTGTTTCATTATCGACATATGGGATTGAAATCCATTCAATCGATTTTTTTACCCGTTTTTCTAAATTTTCTTTTGAGCCAATATTTAAAAAAAAGATTTTTTCGCCATCTATCTGTTCCAGTGCTTTTAATAGATAATCCCCGCCCTTCCAGGCATTTTTGAGTCCGGAATATGCGCTGAACATCAATATGGTTTTATCAGGCGGTAAGTTAAGTTTTTTCCGGACATTCATTTTGTCCATCGGGTGAAAGATTTCAGGATCGATCCCATTGTATATCACATATGTCTTTTTATCTGACAGAATGCTTTTTTTAAGTTTATTTTCCATCCATCTTGATGGTGTCACTATGATAAAATCAGATTTGCTATAAATATTTTTTTTAATCTCCCAGAGATTGTGTGTAATATCATACCATAATGCCGGATATACCTTCAGATAGGGGCAATCTCCACATCCTGTCTGCCATTTATCACAATCGAACGAGTGAGCACAATGTCCGGTAAAGGCCCACATATCATGCAATGTATATATAGTAGGTTTTAGTTTTGATAATTCAGGAAGCGCAAGTAGATTAAAATATCCTCCATGAAGATTATGCAAATGGATAATATCTGAATTTGTGACATCGCTTCGATTTTTTATTCGGAATGTACCCCGGAAGATCAGGCCGGGACGCAGGATTGCGGCAGAGAATACATAATATCCCATCTGGATATATTTGTTCCAGGAAATCTGCTTTACATCCTGGCTTTTGCGAAATTTATACCCTACAAGCATCCATGAATTATACCCAATTTTTTTCAAGCCGTTTTTTAAGCGACAGGCTACTTTTGCTGCGCCACCGGTGTTGTCGAGTGTGTTTATATGGAGGATGTTCACGTATCAATACCAAAAAAACTTGTTTATCTGATTCTTGAAAAACTCAAAATCCCAATCGCGAATTAAATAGCGTGGTAATTCGTATCTGTTAGACCATGAATGTACCTGGCTATGGAAATTGGAGCAGGCTGTGCTAAAACCCTCTTCTTTGCAAATTGCAACTGAATTTTTGTTGTAATCTATTATAGAGCCAAACGGATAAGAAAAGTGTTTAATTCGTGTATTCGTCCAATCTTCTAATTGCATTCTGGATTGGATAATCTCATTTTTCTGTTCATCTTTTGACAATATTGATAATGGGGGATGTGATTGGGTATGGGCCCCAATGGTTGCATATTCACTACTGGATAGCCTGGACACTTCTTTTATATTCATTGGCCTATATGTCTTGCGGCCTTTATAACTTAAACCGCCCCAGTCTAAAATCTTTTTGATTAAATCATCCCTGTCAACTGATTTTCGGAATTTAAGCAGAGGATGTAATTTTTTATATGTTTTCAACTTTGATGCAGGATTGGATGTATCAAAGTTATATTTTTTCCCGGAAATATCTAATGATAAGGAGACAGGTAGAATTACATCATTTAAAAAAATCCGCTCAAGATCATCCCACCAGAATTCCCTTTCAGAACCAATTGAATCTGTCGTGATAAAAAATGTAGCATGGGCTGACAGGGCTTCCAGAACAGGCAATGCCTCCAGGCAATTATCTGCATATCCATCATCGAAAGTTATTACTACGGATTTTTTTGGAATACTTCCGTTTTTCAAATGATTCCCAAGTTCTTCAAGAGTGATTATATTATACTTGTTTTTTAACCATTCGACCTGCCTGTAAAAATTATCAGGTTTAACCGCCAGTAATTGAGGATCATTTTCCAGAAATGCTACCCTGTGGTATATCAGAATGATAGCCGGCGAATCAATGAGATTGCAAGCAAAGCGTATTGGCGAACAGGCTGCTTTGTATGTCTCGTATATCTTGCCCTTTAAACTCATAGTGGTTTGTTAATTACAGCTGTTATAAGCATCTGGTAGTCTTGGTCAACATAATCCAGTTCTTCCCTGGTCAATTCATCGCAAGCCAATCCATGAAGAAATGCAACCGATGATAAAACATTACCATACGTTTTAATTTTAATATTTTCTTCAGGTACATATTGTTCAAAAAGCATTGCAAGGGATTTGTCTGTAAAACGCCAGTAATCCCCCCACCTTTTCATATCATACCTGGATATCTGGCTGATACCAGCGACAGTTATTAATGCAACGCCCCCTGGCTTCAGACATTTAACCACATTTTCGGCTGCAGAATGGAATTCATAAATAAATTGCAGTGTTTGTGTCATGATAAAACAATCGAAAGTATTTTCAGGAATTCCCTGGCCTGTAGCCAGGTCCCCAACAATGGTAGCTTTCGGATTTCCATCAACAGCATGAAGGACTTCTGATCCAAGGACGTTTTTTCCCCCGAATTTTTTTGTATATTTATTGTCTGCAATTTCAAGAACTTTTCCTTTGATGCTGCTTGAATTATTTTCCAGAAATGACTCTATGTAGTACCTATCTATTGGTTGTCCGCGATCAAGACCAAACATACGACTGACAGGTTTTGTGGTTCGGAGATTATACCAGTTAACTTTTTTGAATAGTTTTATAATCTTTTTGAATAATTCTATCATCTTTTTCATCTAATCTCCGGGCATAGACAATTAAAAAATAGGTTGTATCTCTGGATATTGTTAATGGGGTCCTGACAGCAGGATTTGTTTCATAGTCAAAGTGGTTGATTATATAACGGAAACCATTTTTATGCAACAATGTTAATATATTATGTAATTGTGGCTCATATCCGGGAAAATGGTGATATTCCAGAACCAGTTGATCAACGTTATGTATTACCGGTTCAATCTCTTGAAAAACATCCCACTCGGCTCCTTCGATATTCAGTTTGAGAAAATCCACTGGTTCGCTTAAGTATGAAGATAAACGGCAGGATTTTACTTTGATTTGATTAATGTTTGTTGAATTCTTATTGACCAGTGATCCGCCATCAGAACCATCAGCATCAAACATAAGGTATCCATCGACTTTTGAGACTGCTGAATCTATTAGCTCGACATTTGTAATATGATTTCGCTCCATGTTTCTTTTCAGTATCTGGAATATTTTCGGATCAGGTTCAAAAGTGATTATTTTTGCATCAGGATATTTTTTCCTGAAATATAATGTGGACATTCCAATAAATCCGCCACAATCGATAATCCTGGGAGCGGGTTTAAGGGAAGTGAAACCATATATTTGTTTTAAGAAAATATCCTTGTTTTCAATGTAAAGCGATAATAGGTCGGGTGCTTCTATATAATAACCATGGAGTTTATGGATATGATTTTTTCGATATCTTGAAATCTCTGCTGAAATCCTCATTGGTAAGTACCTGAGCATGGTCAGGGAGAATGAAAACCTGTTTATGCAATAATTAATTATTTTAAGTGTTCGAGCCATTATATCAATCTCATAGAATTAAGAGTTTTAAGCAATATTTTCTAAAATATTTTCTTATATGCATTATTATAATTATATTTATCCACATATTTTAAAGCTTCTAAGGCAATTTTTTTAAATTCTTCATTATTCATAGTACCAGTATAAGTTATATAAGGATACCACATATCGCTTTTCATGAAATCCTTATCAAGCTGTCCCTGTTTTTGCAGGTCATAATAAAAATCTGTACCCGGATACGGGCAAAAAATGCTTAAATCAACAAAAGTCGGTTTTATTTCTGCGATTAAATTAATTGTATCCCGGATTTCTTCTCTGGTTTCCGTAGGAAAGCCAATTATTAAAAAAATTCTCCAATTTATACCTGATTGCCGTATTATTGATATTTGCTTCCGGATTATTTCTAAATTAATGCCTTTTCTAATGTAACTTAATATTCTGTCATTTCCTGATTCAATTCCAATCTGAATCTCATAACAACCGGCCGTTTTCATTTTTTCCAGTAATTCAGCATCAATTTTATCTATTCTTACCAGACATAACCACCTGATGTCAAGTTTATTATCTATTATTTTCTGGCATAATTCCATGGTCCTATTCTTATCAATTGTAAACAAATCATCCCAGAATATGAAATTTTTTTGGCCAAAAGTATTTACAAGATATTTCAATTCCTGAATAATATTATCGATGCTTCTAAATCTGGTTTTTTTCGTTCCCCATGCTTCATGTGCAGCACAAAACCTGCATGGGAAAGGACAGCCTCTTGTTGTTAGAATATCCCCGAATGCATCAATATATTTAATGTCATTATTTTTTTCTACGATGAACATTGATTCCCTTTCAGGAAACGGTATTTCATCCAGGTTCTGGATTAATAACCGGGGTGGATTTTTTATGATTTTATTGGATTCATCCCTATAAATAATCCCTTTTATATCTTGTATTTGATAATTATTGATATTATTAATTATAAAGCTTACAAGTTCCATCATCGTTTCTTCCCCCTCCCCGGTAACTAAATAATCAATCGGGCTGTTTTTCATCAAATATTCAGAACAAGTTATCGCTGATGGCCCTCCGACAACGACTTTTGCCTCAGGTAACACTTCTTTCACAATTTTTGCTAAAACAATTGTTGAAGGAATATCAACTACCTTAGATCCAATCCCCACAATTTTTGGGTTTGCTTTTTTTAAGATACTCCTAACCTCATCCCATATCGGGTTATCTATATCATTAACTATATTATAATATTCTGGCCATTTTTCAGCAAAATCTACATTATCTGAATATGAAAGAAATTTCGTTTTCAATAATTTATAAAAAGATGTAAGAAAAGTTTTCATTTTTGTTGGGCTTTGGTAAATGTCTGCATTATATATTTCAGCGTGAATATTCTGTTTATTTTTCAAATATGCAGCAATATACCCAAGACCCAATGGAAAATTAGTACTACTTCTATTCATGAATCTTAAAACCGGTGGAATAATAAATAGTACATCAATTTTTTTGGCTTCTTTTTTAATCATAGTCCTAATTCAATTCTAATAATTTCATCTAATTGTTTTGCCCTGTGTGAAAAGGTATGTTCTTTAAGAGTACGTGCCTTACCCGCCCGGGCTATCTCTTCTCTTTCTTCAGGATGCTCAAGTAACCATCTGATCTTCTCTATACACTCAGAGACGGTTTTGTAGACAACAACTTCCTTATCAGGTTCGAAAAGTTCATGTATATTTTCCTTCCAGTCTGTGAGTAAGCATGTTCCGACACCCGTTGCTTCAAATAAACGTATATTGGAAGCATAAGTTGGAGATGAATCTGCATGGATATTGAGAGATATCTTTGAATCTCGTAAAACCTGGAACATTTCTATGCCAAAAACAGCAGGTTTCATACTTTGCTGGAGTTTGCGATTGATCGGAAAACGCGGTCTGGATGTCCATTGAGTAACTTTACCGATCACAGGTAAAGACTTTATTGTTGATTCTAAAAAACCAACATGCTTCGTAATCTGGTACCCCTCATAAAGTATTTGCATCAATAAAGTCTTTAAATCGTCTTTCCATCCAAAATCCGCATTTGGTGAAAAAATGTCTATATCAACATGCGATGTAAGCTGTTCAAGAAAATGCTCACGATACAGGTGAAACTGGCTTCTGAGTACTATTTGTCCAATAAAGGAAGCGTCACTCTTTTTTGGATTATCATTAAGCCGGCAGTTTATTCTCGGATCAAATCCGTGATGTATTTGCTTACAGCGAAATCCGGCTGCCTGGAGATAGTCCCGGGATTCGGGTGCACAGGTTAATATCAAATCCATATGCTGCCATATATTTGATTTGGGTATTGCACTCCCAACCCAGCCCAATACAAGACGAATTGAAGGAAATTCAAACCGGATTCGCTTTAATAGATCTTCACTTAAATCATCAAACCAGAGAATATCCGGTTGGAACCATTTTATCTGCTCTAATGCAATCTCGTTCAGGTCCATTCCGCCAGAATCAGGGATTGAATTTTCCCGTGCCCATGCCCGTTGCATGGATTCAGCATTTAATATAATTTCCATGACTTCATATCCAAGCGGTATCAGGGCATGATCCCAGAAATCAGACCAGCCAAATGCATTATATTCCAGAATTTTTTTCTGTTCCTGAAAAGATTGTTTTGAGATGCCCTGATGCCTTCTATAAAAGTCTTCCAGATTGCGGGGATATAAAGTTGTTATTCTGGCTAATTTCATGCTGTCCTATTTCCAATTTCCCAATTTAAATATATTATCATATTTATCTTTTACTGCATTTCTGGAATCATATATTAATTTAGCATTTCCTGATATCATCTCATAATCAATATTCGAATGATTGGTAGTAACAAGAACTAAATCACTCTTTCGGATCAGGTCCGGAGTAAGTTCCTTCGAATAATATTCTTTTGCGGATATCTTTGCGCTGGAAATAAAAGGATCATGGTATATAATATCTGCTCCTTTTTTCAACAGTAATTCTGCGACTTTCATTGCCGGGGATTCCCTGAGATCATTTATGTCTTTTTTGTAGGCAATTCCTATAATAAATATCAGGGACCCATTAATACTCTTTTTGTGCTTATTCAATGTATCCACAACTTTATCAATAATATATTCAGGCATCTTGTCATTAATTTCCCCGGCAAGTTCAATAAACCTTGTTGAAAAATCGAATTCTTTGGCTTTCCATGAGAGGTAGAAAGGATCCAGGGGAATGCAATGGCCTCCCGTACCCGGTCCGGGATAAAATGGCATATAACCAAATGGTTTGGTTTTTGCAGCAGATATGACTTCCCATATGTCAATATTCATTCTGTCGCATAACATTGCCATCTCATTGACAAGAGAGATATTGACTATCCTGAATATGTTTTCCAGCAGTTTTTCCATCTCGGCAACTCTCGGGGAGGATACTTCGAATACCCCCCCGCTGGTAATCTGTTCATAAAATGCCCTGGCATTTTTTGTGCATTCTTTTGTGACCCCGCCTACGACTTTGGGGATATTATAGGTCTTAAAATTAGTGTTCCCGGGATCTATCCGTTCAGGAGAAAAAACAAGATAAAAGTCCTTTCCGGCTTTTAATCCTTTACTTCCAATACGGGGAAGAATTATTTCTTCGGTAGTTCCGGGATAGGTGGTGCTTTCCAGTATGATGAGCTGTCCTTTTCTGATATAAGGCAATGCCGATTCTATAGCATCTTCTATATATTTAGTGGATGGTTGCTTGTTCTTATCAAGTGGAGTTGGAACGCAAATTATGATTATATCTGCCTGTCCTATCTGCTTAAAATCATTTGTTGCCTGTAATTTTCTTTCTTTGACAAGCTTCCTAATATCTTCGTCCTGGATATCCGGTATATAATTCCTGCCCTGATTTATCAATTTGATTTTCGGCTCACTTATATCGATACCGGTTACTGAGAATCCGGCTTTTCCAGCTTCTACTGCAAGAGGAAGACCTACATAACCCAGTCCTATTATTGCGACATTGGCGATTTTGTCTTTTATTTTATTCATTAAGGACATTTTCGCACCTTTTTTATTTACAAAAAGTATTTTCATACGATTCAATCATTTCTTCAATACCCTGGCGTAAACTGATAGTGGGCTGATAATTATTCGTTACTTTATTTAGCAACGTTGCATCAACAGCTTTGCGGAATCTACCTTCTGGTTTTGTTTTGTCAAATATCAATCTGGGGTGCTTTCCTGACACATCGCAAATCAATTTTATTAAATCAGCTATTGAAATCTCATCTTCATAACCAATATTTACCGGTTGTGCACATGCATAATGCTCGGTGATCAACATCATTATCTTACCAACATCTGTCGCATGTAAAAAGTTACGTTTCTGATTTCCACTACCCCATACAATTACTGGATCTTCTCCATCAAGTACTTTTTTTACCAATGCAGGTATTACATGTGATATATTTTCGTCCCACGGGGATCTTCCCCCATAGGCGTTTGTAGGTCGAACAATCGCAATCTCCATTCCATATTCCCGATAATAGTAGGTTGCCTGCAATTCTGCTATGCGTTTTGCCCATCCATATCCTTCATTTCCATGTTCTGGTTTGCCAGTTGCTACGTCGAGTTCCGGCGTGGGAACAAAAGCATCATCCGGGTAAACACAGGAAGAACTAACTACTAAAAATTTCTCAACATCATTTAGCCTGGCAGCTTCTAACATGTTCAGTTGTAAAATAGAATTATAATACAGCATCTCTCCATGGTGTTGCATGTTATATTCCAGACCATAAGCCTTTGCCGCTAAATTCATCACAACATCTGTGTCGGTTGTCACTTCTTTGCAGGTATCAAGTTGGCTTACGTCACACTCAATAAATTGAACTGAATCAATAACACTGGAGATGTTCTCAAGCTTTCCATACTTTAAATTATCTGCTACAGTGACATGAGCGCCGGCAGCTACAAGTTCTTCAACAAGATATGACCCAATAAAGCCACATCCACCAGTTACAAGTACTTTACGTGATTGCCAAAAAGACATTTATCTACACCTTTTTTATTTTTTATAATTTATAATATAATATTCCATCATATATGAAGTATATTGTATGCGATGTATGATTTCATTATATGATTATCTTTGTATTAGATGTTTGGGTCTTTATAATAGTCATATCTCCCTATCGTAAGCGAGATAATATGGACTCCATAAGACCAAATATCGGACTCAGGCGCGGATGGAGTGCTTGTAAAGTATAAACTCTGCGTATAATACGTTGCATTGTCATTCGAGGACGTTTTAGCCCTTTAGGAGTAAGAACCAGGGTTGCATCCTGCAACGTAAATGCGTGTTTGTACCCGCCAGCCAGTTCTAGATTTATTAGGAATTCCGGATGTTTTATAGCTTCTGGTTTTCTCCAATCCCAGCCAACTGAGGAGTAACCATGATTTTGATGGACAATGGTAATGACAGGTGTTGCATCTATTATGGGTGCTCCCAGAGAAAGAGTTCGATAGAAAAGCCAATTATCATGAACTGCACGTCCGATTATAAAAGGAGGGACATCAGTCCAAAATCCACGGGGAAAAACCAATAGGTCTCCCGATGTAGGTGCATGCAAATTTCCATACTCTTTTAGACGGTCTCGTAATTGAACTTCCCAATCATCATTTGTGAACTTAATCTCCTCCACCACGTCAAGATCCCATCGTTGGGCAGACATCAAGAAAGAGGTCTCTGTAATGGATTCAATCGCAGGGAGAAAATCATTCATCAGTATTATATCAGAGCTGAGCCAAACAATAATGTCAGAGGCCCCGGTATTCTGTGCGATTTCCAGGAAGGAATTCATAAGTGGCAAACCAGACTCACTACATGCGACATCAGGCACATGTTTAATTCCAAATTCAGATGCAATATCAGCAGTACCTTCATCATTCCCAATCAGAATAATTTCACATTTTGGACTCAAAGCAAGCCAGCTACGGATAGCATTTCTTTGAATAATTTCATAATGACCAGTGAATGGTCTTGGTGTTGTGACTATCGTTATCATTTAAAAACACTGTTAATTTTTTTGATTTGATACAATACGATTAAAATCTTAAAGTTTCAGGTCTTGAGTGTATCTTTTCGTTTCAGTTTCACATAACTCTTTTAGAATATCATCTAACGAATGAGTGATGTTCCAATTTGGAAAATGGGATTGCAGTTTATTCAAGTCAGTAATATAACAGATATGATCCCCTCTTCGGTTGATCTTGGAATAATCGTAATTTATTTTTTGTCCTGTTATTTTTTCAGTCTTGTAAATGGCCTCAATAATTGATACACTATTATTTCTCCCACCGCCTATATTATACACTTCACCTGGTCGAGGATTACAGCGAAAGGCTTCAAATGCTTGAATTACATCATAGCTATGTATGTTATCGCGAACTTGTTTGCCATTATAACCAAATATATGGTAAGTTTGCCCGGTGACTGCAACTTTAACCAGATATGAAAGAAAACCATGTAATTCCACTCCAGAATGTGAAGGGCCCGTTAAGCACCCACCCCGGAATACGCATGTATTCAGGCCAAAATAACGACCATATTCTTGCACCATGATATCTGCTGCCAGCTTTGATGCGCCAAAAAGTGAATGTAGCGATCGATCTATACGGCAATCCACTGAGATGCCATTAAAATCTTCTGGATTTAAATAGTCATAACGTGTTTCGAGTTCTTTAAGCGGGATTTCATTGGGAACATCCCCATATACCTTATTAGTACTCATGAATATGAATATTGCATCGGAACAGAACTGTCGAGTTGCTTCTAGCAAATTAACCGTGCCCATGGCATTCACTTCAAAGTCGATCAATGGTATTTCTTTTGCCTTGTCATGGGATGGTTGTGCAGCACAATGAATAATCAAATCAAAATGTTCATTCCTGAAAAGATCGAAAATACGCTCTCGATTTCGGATGTCTATATTACAATGAGTAAAATGTTTAGTTACCTGCAATAGGCGTTTCAGGTTCCATGTGGTGTCCCCATTGGAACCAAAAAACTCCATCCGCATATTATTGTCTACTCCAAATACAGTATGCCCATGGCGATCATAGTACTCAACTGCTTCAGATCCAATAAGTCCACTACTTCCTGTAATAAGAACTCTCATTGTATATACTCCCATTCATATGTTCTTCGGTCAATTGACCAAGGTATATTCGTATTACCATACTTATCTTTTATGAAATCTAATTCATTAGTTCTGCCTTCGGAATGAAAACCCCATTTCTCAAAAAATAGCTTATGCACACGCTCTGCATTTTTTTCGATTTGAGTCCAAGAACGCGTTCCTCCATATGGTCTATAGTGGCTATATTCTATATTAGGAATCCAGATATTATTGAGATTTAACTGAAGTGCTCGTAATCCCCAATCTTCATCTACCAATAGGGCATTGTATGTCCCCCAATTTTCACATTTTCCGATTTTCTTCAATTTATCCATTTCAATAAGTACAAAGTGATTAAAAGGTGCATGACATTTCACCGGAGCTTTGGGAAAATCGTATGGCAAGTTCGCGTAATATTCTCTCAAATGTTCAGAAGGCAAACGATATTCCATATGCAATATGCTTCTGATTTTGGTATCAATTGAATGTACACGATGATTGAAAAGAAACGGATTCTCCCATTTATCCGGTAGGCTATGAAACTGAAATAGTTTTCTTCTGTTCCAACCATTTTCAAAAAGATGATCTTTATGATGTCCTGGCCTAGTGGACGGAGCCCAATGACCGTTCAAATAATCTTTGTCTGTGAAACTCACCCATCCGACTGGTTCACGAATGTTTCTTAATATATCTTCAACATTGGGGAGAAAGTTAGATGTCAGCAATTCTATATCATCATGAGACTTAATGAAATACTTGTACCCATTTGATCTATCAATTGAATTGTTGATGAAATCAGCCCAATAAGATTGTTTTTCGGGCATTAAATCGATTTGTTCACTATTCTCGCTTTTCAGATTATAGATGTATTTTTTTATTTGCTCATTTACGAAGGGGGCTATCTCAATAATTATTTTATACTTATCAGTCCCAATATTTGTCATTATACTTCTTATTGTAGTTTTTACAAGATTCAGTTTACTATTTGGACTGCCTATCTTGATTGCGATTGCAACACTCATATTATGTAACTCCATCATTGACTAAATTTTTTTCTTGCTATTTAATCCCGGAAACTATTTTTTTCAGTTTAATAATAAAAATATTAGGATTTAAAAATAATATCCAAAGCTGCAATATCATCAATTCGATTGTTCCAAGATTACGTTTACGAAGAAATTTTGGTAGATGCTGGATTTTTGATTCTTTCAAATCAACACCATGCCAGGATAATCTCATATTTCCTCGTAGAAAAATCGTTCCATCAAAGCCTTGGAAGAAGTATGTAATTGAATCTAAATTTGTTCTCATTACTTCTGGAGTATTGTTTTCAATCTGAAACAATGGATAATATTCCTTCCTTATGAAAAACGCATTAAAATCCAAGACAGATACTAATTCATATCCTTTTATAACTCCAAGTTTCATCAACGATAATAAACTTGAACCCTGGTTAACTGACATATCTTTTGATTGTACAAATTCAATATTTGTAGGAATTGTCGGATTGAACTCAACACAGATTACTTTCGGTTTGTAAGTCAACATCTCACTCCATATATGATAATCATTTCCATCCACATCAATACTGAGAAAGTCAAAATCTACCGGAATACAAGTTTTCTTTAAAATCTTATCAAGAGTATATTCTCCTTCAAATCCAACGAATTGATTTATCGTAATTACTTTATTATTATTTAAGTAATTCTTTTGTAATTCTATGAATTTTCTTTTATCCCCCTCTATTAAAATTGATGAATAGTTTTTATTTTCGATTAGATTCCTTGTATTACTCATCGTTTTACCATCGTGCGCCCCAAATTCTACGCACCATTTGTTGAGTGGAGTAATAATATCAAGGATATTCTCAATTATTCCATCCTCACCTGATTGTGAGTAAACATTTTGTTTATGATCTAAAAGCCAAGTTGGTTTATTCATATTTTTAACCTTTTTTAGAACTAAATCCCATTGTAGAATAATGTCTGCTTGCATCATTTACGGGGAAATAATCATAATCTATTTTTTTTATATTAATAAATCCCGATTCATGTAAAATATTCCTGGTAAGTTTTTCATTGAAAAAAGCCTTATGAGTATTCTCAGGATAGTCCTGCCCACCTAAAAAATCTCCCAACAGGTTTATATCTAATGTTCGATATTTTAATCCTTTTTTGCTGATTCTTAATAAATATGTATTTACCAGTATATCAAAATTAGGTACTCTTATAATCAATTCTCCATTTGTAACTAATACCCTATTCCATTCATTTAATATTCTTTTTACATCTGTATAACTAAAATGTTCTAAACAATGACAAGAATATATTAACTCTATTGAATTATTATCATATTCATTTAGACTTGATATATCCATTATTTTATCTGTTGCTATTGTCTTTCTTGAATCAATATTTATAAAATTTTCCAATTTTATGTTTCCACAACCCAAATGTAATTTCATCTAAATCTCCAAAGAATTTTGCTATCATCTTCCTTCAATTCAAATTCTTTCTTTTTCTAATAATTCTAATTTGTTGAATGTATGGAACACCGCCAAATGTACCAACATTTAATTCGCTTTCTTTTACACCCGGAATATCTACAATCTCAAATCCTTCGAACAATTGTGCTATTCTATATGGAGTATACAATCTATGAGCATTGAAAACTACATGTCCCTCATAATCTGGATGACATGGGAAGACTATGATTGCAAAACCTCCGGGCTTCATAATTTTGCGAATAGAATCCATCATTTTCAGATCACCAAATGAGTCAAGCGGATCACTGTAACGTCCTAATCCTATATGTTCAATGGTGCTGATACAAGTAATTAAATCATATTTTGGTTGCAAGTTTGAATTGTTGCATAGGTCAATGCGTTGCACAATTACTTTCTCATTATCTACCTCGATATCTCTTATCTCAAAAACATTACATATTTCGATTCCTGCTGCAATTTGTATAGCCGGGTATGCACCCGTTTCACAACCGACATCCGCTCCTATCTTTAGATTCTCTGTTTCAACAAGTTCACAAATAATTTCATAAATTCTTCGTGTGATATCCGGATATCCAAAGTTAAAATCGTTTCTTTTAATTTTTTCCAAATACGAATTTATTGATAACTTACGTATACTGACATCTGCCTGATAACTTATACATTCATGCCACTTTGCAGCCCTGTCATTATAAAAACCCTTTGTAAATTCATTCACCATGTTTGATGGTATCTGCACTTTTTTATGATCCTTTATAAAGTGTTTCTTCAACTTTCGGATTATCACTTGCATTTTATTTCCTCATTGTTGCATAATATATTGTTTTCATCTCTTATTTAGTTCCCGGAAAAGCTGTGCCAGCTGTTCTAAATCCTTGTTTGTCGTTGGTAGTGAATAATTCTTTAGTTCAGGTTTTTGTAGCAAATTAAGATTTCGGATACTCACTACATTACTAAAATCTAATAGATACCTTTTATGCCTGGCCATCACCTTTTCTGGGAAATCAAACATCTCATAAAAAACATAACTGTCTATTCCATACAAACTGGCTGAACGTGATGAAGTGGATGCGACAGAGTATACTGCTCGAATCTCTTCTTTACGCATCGAATAAATCATTTCTGACGTTTCATTTTTATTATATATTTCAAATCCCGCCAGGTCATAAGGGATATTCCCATTTTCAGCAGGATGAGCTTTGAGTAACAGAACTACGTTTTCATCCCTATAAAGATCAGTCAAGGCATGCAATATCTGATTCATTGTAGCAATCCACTTTTCTCTTGAGATATTAGAAAACAGGGATGTCCATCCCAATCCATCATCAAAAAAGAAAACAAATCTTTTTTGTTGGGTTTCAAATTGTTTATTTTCAATCAATGGATATTTGATTTCAATATAGTCATCATGCTTTTCAAATTTTTTCGAGAATACAAGGAAACAATCGATGATATTTCTCTCCTGATAGTATCTTCGTTCAACGACCATCCATCCATATAAATACACTGAAACCGGATATGCTCCAATTAATATATATTTATTATGCAGTAGCCAGGATAGCCAGCTGTTGGTATCACATTCAAGGCTTCTGTGATAGCATGGGCCTATCCGGCAAATCACAGAATGTATTGTTTCGGTTCGAAATTTCCTTAAAAGTAATCTCACCGATAGTGTGGCTTCTGTCATTTCAGAAATTATACATAGTGAATCGTCTTGAAAGCTGATTTTCTTTTCTTCGTTGAGAAACGCTTTGACATCAATAAATCGTTTAAAAATAATCCAAGGCAACAACTCGTAATACCAACGATTCGTGTAAGCACATTCACAAACCGGTAGCCTGATCACAGAATCAAAACCTTCCAAAAACTTTCTATAATTTACCAGCGAGAAATAGGGGTGTTCAACTAACATCAGATGCTGTTTTACTTCAGGAAAGAACTTTTGGAAAAATGAACATAACTCATGATATTCTACAAGGTCAGTGAAATGGCCGCATATGTAGTAGATGTTTTTCATGAGGCTTTATCTTCTATTTTCTATTGTGTAACCTTAGATGCTACAAATCTCAAACAATTACCCTTTAATTCAGAATTAACAGCTTGTTCGAAAATTCGATTAAATTCACTTTCTATTTTGTCATCTACATGAGGTAACCTGACATCATCCTTTTCATTTTTGGGAATTATATACTTTTCTAATATGTCCTCAATATTATTCTCAGAATATGTATTACAAAGTATATTTTTTAATTGCAAAAGACTGTTGTAACGCTCAACCGTTTCAAGTCTGATTTCATTAAAACCACATGTTTCAAGATAATTCTTTAATACTTTGGGCGAAAAATAATAATAGTGGTTGGGTTCATAATGAAATCGTTTAATAATCTCATTATTAAATATTGAGATTCTCCAGTCATTTTCATTGGGAACTTCCCCGAGGAAAATCCCATTCGGTTTTAATGCTGAAAATATTGATTTTACTGCGGATTTTACATCTACAAAATGTTCAATTGTATGAAAAGATACGATTATATCATATCTTTCGTTGAAATTCATATATTCAACAGGCTTGTTAAAAATATTAAATCCAAGTTCTTTAGAATACTCCCGGTATTCATCATTCAATTCAATTCCCTCAATCTGGGCACCTGCATCTCTCAAATTTTCCATTAAACCACCTGATGCAGAACCTATTTCAAGGATTTTTTTACCTTTGAGATCAACATTTTCTGAAATGAACCGGGTTCTATCTCTGGCATCCTTTATTGAAACTTTATCATTATGGTGTTCCTCTGCAGTTTGAACAGGCAATGTTTTTATTTTCCTGTACTTTTCTTTATAAAATGACTCGATCTCTTTATTGGTACTTGCCATTTCTTTGAAAACCAGACCACAATTATTACATTTTAATATATTATTTTTCTCATGTCTTGTCCAATCAAAAATTATTGAATTATTCGGTGACTCACAAAAATTACATTTCATAAGATTTTCCTGCCAGTGAATTGTCCATTTTCAAGCTATGATTCTGGATCATTCTATTTTCCCATAGTTCATAAAATTCCCTCACAACTCCTTCCCCGCCTTTTTTCTTTGCTATATAGCTGCATACTTTTTTTACATCAATGATTGCATCAGCAGGACATATCGATATCCCTACCTTTTTAAGAACGCATATATCATTTATATCATCCCCGATATATGCTATTTCAGAATAATCCAGATTATATTTGTTTTTTAGTTCCTCAAGTGCCAATAATTTGTTTTCAACCCCTTGATATAAATTATCCACCCTAAGTTTGTTTGCTCGCCTCTCAACAAGTTTAGTTTTTTCTTTTGTAATGATTGCTATTTTAATGCCATTTTCCTTCAAAAGTTGTATTCCCATTCCATCGCGTGTATTAAATTTTTTTAGTTCATCCCCATTTTCAGAGTAATACATGCTGCCATCAGTCAACACTCCATCAACATCCATAGCCAGCAGTTTTATCCGGCCCAGCTTTGCTTTCATTGGTTCAAATCCACATCTTTATAATTGATAACCACGTCTTCATCAATATTATTTAATGCTTTTTTTCCAACAATTTTCCCGATCTCTTTTGGCGGAATGCCAGTTCCCGGACTTTTTGTTGTCAGCATATTTCTCTCAATTACCGTTCCTTTACCAATAAAGCATGTAGAAACAATACTCTTTGCCAGCTTATGCCTTATCGGGATTTCCGAATCCAATATTTTCTTTTCACCGGACCCGAGAGAATCTTTAATATTATGGATATCACGTATCATTTTCGATAAACCGTAAGGTTCAAGTGATGCAGCATGATCTCCACCTTTCCAGGTTCTGTTTAATGTAAAGTGTTTTTCTACTACACATGCGCCCAGGACTGCTGCTATCACAGGAGCAATAATTCCATCATCATGGCCGGAATAACCTACCAGCAAGCCATACCGTTTCCGAAGCACTGGTATAACATTTAAATTTATATCAGAAATAGCACATGGATAAGTTGATGTACATTGCATCAGTATAATATCATGTGTATAATTCTTTAATAATTCCACAGCATAATCAATTTCAGAAATATCCGCCATTCCTGTTGCCAATATAACGGGTTTTCCTTTTTTCGCAATGTGCTCCAGAAGAGGTATGTTAGTCAAGTCGGCAGATGCAATTTTATAAGCAGGAACGTTCAATTCTTCAAGAAAATCTGCACTTTCTTCATCCCATGGACTTGCCAGGAATATAATATTTTTATTATCACAATATTTTTTAAGCTCAAAATAATTATCCCTGGATAATTCAAGCGCTTTTCTGTGCTCGCCGTACGTAGCCCCAAAACTATGAGGTCCACAATATGGTTTTTCAAGAGCCTCTTTTGTTAAAATCTTGTTGATCGTTCGTTTCTGGAACTTTACGGCATCTGCCCCGCAGCTGATTGCCGTGTCAATCATTTTCTTAGCTATTTCAACATCACCCTGGTGATTTATGCCTATTTCTGCAATTATAAAAGTTTTACAACCATCTCCAACCAGAATATTACCAATTGTCACTTTTTTCTTTGATATTTCCTTGTTCATGATTCTCCGTCAAATGAAATTTTCTTACTTATCAGGCTTTATTGTTTTTTAATTTCAGTTATTGCAGATTGCTGGTGCTTTATAAAAGCTTCATTTAAATAATTGTTGATTTTTAATAAATGCTGGTTTTCATCTAAAAAAGCCATTAAATTATCAAAACTTACATATTTATCTTCATCATAGATATTATTGTAAATAATTTCAAAAAGTTTAAAATCATCCATATAGTCCAGGGTAAGCCGTATATCCCTGACATATTTTCTGGATAGGGTCTTATTTATTACATGAAGATGTGTTTTATTTATTTCTTCATATTTTTCAAAATACATAAATACATGTTCCACGTCCTCCGGGTATCTATCATATAATTTGGTTATTCCTGAATAGCTCATTCCTGAAGGAACACAACCTAACGGGTAACCCTCCCATGTCAAATAATCAACCTCCGGCATTATTTGCATTAATGCTCCTGTTTTATCTATTAATGAAAAATCCAAAAGAAGATCATCACAATCAACATTTACAATCGATTTCACCCCGTACTTTTTTCCAGCATCATAATACCGCTTTAATACAGATTCTGCATGGCCCCTGAAACAATTGATTTTACATTCATTTGCGATATCTTCCAATTTGTCATCTTCCTTATCAGTAGTGGTACATAGAACAATATTTTTAATTTGAGTATGGGCTTTAATCCTTTCAATCAAATGTTGTATCACTGGTTTACCTTTTAATTTCAATAGATGCTTTTTAGGTAAACGTGATGACCCAAGCCGAGCTCTTAAAAAAATGGCTGTATTTTCCATTTCAAATTCCGAATTAAATGTAATGTTAAGCATATTTAATTGTTGGTATTTTTAACTAACCTGCCGATAAGAGTCATATCGCATTGTTCAGTGCATTTTATTCCTTGTGTTAAATTAAAATGATCTTCCCTGAATTTTCGATACTTCTCCCCATTCCAGATAGCATAGAGGGATTCTTTTTTAGCATCCCCCAGGATTATCTCATTATTGAAATCTTCTACACATTCTACAGATTCACCATTGGATTTGATCGTCATTGATGACCAGGGGAATTGACAGAACTCTATCCAGTGAATAGAATTCGTTTTATTTTTATTATCCTGATACCATTGCTGATCCTGGCTTTTCAGATAAACGTAAGCATCCAGACCTTTGAAAGATTCCTGAAGCTTTTTAAATTCTTCCTGCTGCCAGGGCTTATTTAGATTCAGCATCGTAATAATAATTGTTGTCTTGTATGAATATTTACGTTTAAGTTCGAATAATTGAAGAATTTTTTTATAGCTTTCCGTAAAATTGGAAGCTTCTCCTCTAACTTTTTTATGCCTGGTGTCGTCCACGCTTTCCAGTGAAAATTTGATGTAATTCAATCCATTCTCAAACATTTTTACTGTTCTTTCAATATTGATGTTGGCCGGATTGCAGCTGAAATAAGAAGGTATGTTTCTTTTTTCCAACAGGCGGACCCGTTCAGGCATATTCCTGTCAAGCAAAGGGTCCCCATATCCATGAAGAACCAGAACTTTCGGAATAACATACAGGAAAAAATGATTTTCACTCATGTCATTTCTTGAAATTTTGTAATTTTTCTCTACGAAATTCTCCCATTCACTCCACTGGCTGGCCGAAAAGGGTTTAATCTGATCTATAATTTTTTCATAAGTTTCCATATCCAATGTTTCAATCGGCCGTGTCATCCTGGTAGTGCGCGGGCACATTTCGCATTTCATATTGCATGCGTTCGTAGTTTCTATGTTATAAATCACAGGTTCCCTGCTTCGAAACTCCTCAAATTTGTTAAATACCTCATCTCTATCTTTTATCGCCCCGTCCATCAATTGCTTTTTTAGATCAAACACCTTCATATAAAATGATATATCGAACATTTCTTTATCACATCTTAAACACAATTAAGCCATATATTATTTTTCAAGTTTATCTATTGTTTTTTTCAAAGCCATCGCCTTGGATTTTGCCAGATCCATATCCCTATAATTCGTTTTAAATTGCATGATCCTGGGCTGTATTGACTCTGCGACCGGGCATAATCCTTTTTCATAAGATATATTTACATTGTACTGGGGACAGTTTATCGGGCACCCTTTCCCATAGTAATATCCATTTTGCATAACCGGCTCCAGATATGGAACGCTCCATGCTGCATAAAAGCCATCTCCCCCATTTTCGATATATGCTTTTCGGAATTCTCTCCATGAAACTCCAATTGATTCGTCGCCCTCGTACTTAATAGCATAAGTCCAATAAGAGCTTGTATAGCCTTCAGGAACTTTTTGCGGGACCAACCATGAACAACCTTCAATGGCTTCCTCAAAATACTTAGCAATAGTGACCCTTTTTTCAACAATTTCTTCCAATCGTTCCAATTGTGCTACAGCAACAGCAGCATTTAATTCAGGCAACCTGTAGTTCCATCCCAGAGTATCATGGCGTTTATAATCTGGATCCTGGAAAACATCCTCATTTAACCGTATTCGTCCGCCATCCGCACTCAAATTCTTAAAACCGATCCCGCCGCATTTCCTTACCTTTTCTGCCATTGTTTCATCGTCAGTAAGAACAATCCCGCCTTCTCCCACCGAGATGTGTTTGGAATTCTCGAAACTGAAACATGAAAAATCCCCTATAGAGCCTGCAAGGCGGCCTTTATACTCTCCCAGATAGCATTGTGCACAATCTTCTATGACCGGGATATTTTGTTCTTTGGCGATTTTCATTACAGGATCCATATCAGCCGGAAGCCCATATAAATCTACTACTATTATTGCTTTTGTTCTTGGAGTTATTTTTCGTTCAATATCTTCAGGATCAACATTAAAAGTTTCCGGATTTATATCTGCAAAAACCGGGACTGCATTTTGATGAAGAGTTACAAAAGCATCCATCATTACAGTTAGAGCAGGACTAATTACTTCATCACCTGGCCCAACCCCAATTGCGGACAGGCAGCTATGTAAAGCAGATGTACCGGAGTTATGGGCAATTCCAAAACGTTTATTGAATCTTTTGGCAAACATATTCTCCAGGCGCTGATTCCACCCCCCACTTGTTGCCGACTTCATATCAGATTCTAAAACTTGCCTTACATACTTTAACTCATTGCCGATAAATTTCCCATGATTATTTTTCATATTTACCATTTTACCTCACATAATATATTTCTTAACTTTATTTATTTAATGTCACTATTTTTTTTAATTCGTTAAATATCTTCATATCAAATTTTAACACCAAACTCACATATACAACAGCTCCAAGCACAACCGGAACCAGTACCAGCCAAACATTTGAAAGTGGCACCAACATCCGGAAGCCTCCCACTAAAAGCGACATCGCAAGAGCCGCCATTAAAATATTCAACAAACTACCAATCTCCATCCTGATTATAATCTTCTTTGACAATAACCGCATTGCAAGAACTGCATTAAATACCATTGTAGCTAGTGTTGCAACCGCAGCCCCGGTAATACCAATTGCAGGAATTAATAATGCATTCAATGCAATGTTCACAGCAATTGCCACTAAAGTGATCTTAAACAGGTCCTTCAGATGGTCCAGTGCTATCAGGTATGATATGAAAGAATATTGGAAAATATTTACTATCTGCACAATTAATAATACCACCATTGTTATATAGCCGCGCCCAAAATCCGCTCCGTATAAATAATACAGAAGTTTATCGCCCAGTAAGACACCACCTGCAAGCATTGGCATCGCCAGAATAAATGAATAAGTAAATGCACGCGAAAGCGATTTTTCTATCAATCCGGTTTCACCAATCTTTCCCCACCGACTAATCTTGGGAAATAATGTCGAATTAAGTGCGATTGTTGTAAATGCTGCCAATGATGCAAATTGCAGTACTATATTGTACACACCCACCTCGGCTTTATTAAGATAATAGCCTATCATAACCGTATCTGTTGTCGAAAATACTATCATTCCACCTGAGATCAAAAATATCCATATTGAAAATTTTGAAAGGCTTTTGATGTGCTCCCATCCGAAATGCACAAAATGCAAGTCAAAAAAATGTAGCAGTACTATAGATCCAACAATTATCCCGGCAATAAAACCACCAGCAAGGCCTCCAAATCCATAACCTAAGAAAATCAAAATGACCTGAAAAATAATACGAGAAACATTTTCAATGAAACTGGCAGTTGCACTGATCCCTATTTTTCCACATCCTTGTATACCGCTTGAAAAGGCCCCCCCAAAAAATGATGCTATCAGTGCCAGTAAAAACCAGATAAATGTACTATTGTTAAAATCAATAAAATAACTGCGAAAAGCGATAAGTACAGCCACTACCACCATCACAAAAACAAAACGAAGTACGACAAAAGCACTGAAATACTCATCCTGCTCTTCTCCCTCACTGATACGTTTAACTGCAGCTCCGCCAAATCCGCCATCTGTCACAAGACCAACGATGCTAAGATAGGCAATAAACAGGAAATATTCGCCTATAACGCCTGGACCCACCGCATGTGCAACATACATTGTACTTAAAAAACCGATAAATTTAAGTCCAATCTGCCCGATAAACGATACTATACTCTGTCTCTGGATTACATCTATGCTCATAATGCGTGAAAAGAAGGTGTTTAATTTGAACATAGTTTGTATGCGATTTATTATCGATAGGAGATTATAAGAGATTGTTATTCAACATACGATTTTCCGAAGATTTCTTCCAAGATCTCCACATCATTAGAGCAACCTTCGTCTCCTTTCCTCTTCTTTATATATTCAAGACCTGATAATGTTTTTTCCTTTGCCAGACCAAATTCATCGGCAAGCTTTAAGTACAATTCATACAGCTTTTCGAGAGTTAAATGATAGCCTGGCATGATTCGCCACTGCACCAGGCCACATTGCCTGCAGTAGGGAAATGAAAATAATTCTCCAGTTATATATATTCTATGAAAAGTATCAATTTCATAGGATTTGCATTCAATGCACATCCTTGTTCCATGCTCTCTGACATGGTCGGATAATTTTTTCTTCATAGTCATTGCTATTTTACCTCACATCCGGATTATTGTAGTAATAGATGGATGGTCACTGGGAGGATGGAGGGAACCAATAATATATACTTGATTTTATGTAAATCATAAACTCATCTTAAAGCCTCAGCGATGTTTCTCTATCCAATTCCATTTAAATCCTCTGTTATAAAGGGGTTTTCTAATTTTTTTCAATAATTTTCTTCCAGTTGGGAAAAACAAATTATCTCCACGACTCCACAGGCCAACTCTCTATAATTGTTCCTTCTTTTCCAACCATTACCAAATCGGCCATGACATTCGCATGCGTCATAATATCCTTTAAGTCAATATATATTTTTCTATCAGTCCTGATTATTATTATCACATATATTATTCTGCCAAAGATTTCATATCCTCTGTCATCATTATTTTTATCAATTCTTCAAATTGGACTTTTGCTTCCCACCCCAGCTTCTTTTTAGCCTTCGCCGGATCCCCAATCAATATATCCACCTCAGTCGGCCTGAAATAACGCCTATCTATCTCAATTAAAATATCCCCGTTCGCCGAATCCACACCAACCTCGTCCACACCAGTTCCTTTCCATTCAAGCTCAATCCCAGCTTCCCTGAATGCAAACTCCACGAACTCACGCACAGAATGCGTCTTTCCCGTTGCTATAACAAAATCATCTGGCTCATCCTGCTGGAGCATTAGCCACATGGCTTCCACATAATCCCTGGCAAATCCCCAATCTCTTTTTGCATCCAGATTTCCAAGATATAATTTTTTCTGTAGCCCTTTTTTTATTCTGGCTACCGCCATCGTGATCTTCCTGGTAACGAATGTCTCGCCGCGGATTGGGGATTCATGATTGAAAAGTATACCATTGCATGCGTACATGCCATACGCTTCCCTGTAGTTCCTGGTTATCCAGTAAGCATATAACTTGGCAGCAGCATAAGGGCTTCTTGGATAGAATGGTGTTGTCTCTTTTTGCGGGATTTCCTGTACCTTACCATAGAGTTCGCTGGTTGAAGCCTGATAGAATCTTGTTTTCTTTTCCAACCCAAGTATCCTTATAGCTTCAAGAAGCCTCAATGTTCCGACTGCATCAGAATTTGCAGTGTATTCAGGGGTTTCGAAAGAAACCTGCACATGGCTCTGGGCTGCAAGATTGTATATTTCGTCAGGCCGGGTCTCCTGGACAATTCTTATCAGGTTTGTGGAATCGGTCAGATCTCCGTAATGCATGAAGAAATTCACGTTCCTCTCATGCGGATCTTTGTATAAATGATCTATCCGCTCCGTATTAAAAGATGATGATCTTCTTTTTATTCCATGAACGATGTATCCCTTGTTCAGAAGGAACTCTGCAAGATATGCGCCATCCTGTCCTGTAATGCCAGTTATTAAAGCTGTTTTATTCATGTTCAGTCCCTTAAAAAGCTGCTTCGATTTAAAAACTAATATGTTTTATTCATTAAAAATATTTCGTTGTTTGTTGATGTTTAACCCATAACATTAGAAACAATTATTATTCCGCCCGCTTTTACAGGGGCGAGGAATCTTATTGAATGCAGCAGTATTTGCCGTAGAAAATATTCCGCTCATCAAGAAAGGCGATGACATAGCCCGTATTCTGGCACAAAGAGCACAACTTTGCGAACATGACATTATTGTCATTTCTTCGACTGTTGTTTCCAAATCCGAAGGAGGGATAATTTCCCTGAAAAACATGAAGTTTACAGAGAGAGCAGAGCTTATAGCTATGAAGAATAAAACCGATCCGCGGTTTGTCCAGGCTGTGCTTGATGAAAGCGTTGAAATATTGCTTGAATCCCCTTTTCTTCTTGTCCGCACAAAGAACGGCAGTATCTGCGTTAATGCAGGAATTGACCATTCTAATGTAGAAGGCAGCGACAATATCCTTCTGCTTCCGAAAAATCCTGATAAGAGCGCATCTGACCTGAAAAAATCATTATTTAATTACACCGGTAAGAATGTCAGTGTAGTTATCACAGATACCAACGGCAGGGCATTCCGTACAGGACAGACCGGTGCAGCCATTGGATGCGCCGGGATTAAACCAACACGGGACTGGCGCGGGACAAAAGACCTGTTCGGCAGGGTGCTTGAAGTAAAAAATGAAGGCATTGTTGATGAAATAGCAGGTTTTGCCAACATATTGATGGGTGAAGGCGATGGCGGTATGCCCATAGTCGTTACCAGGGGTCTTGACCTTTATAGTGAATCTGATGGGATAAACGAAATATACAGGCCTGAAAAAGAAGACGTGATACGTAGGGCGATCCTTAAATCCCGGTCAGTTTGAACTGCTTGGTTTCTTTTTTGACTTCAAAGAATTCTCTTGCAATATTTCCGACTTTTTCCCTGTATTCCGGGGGTGTGAAAACACCGAGACGCCAGTTGTCAAGCTGCGCTTTTCCGAGTGATGCTACAAGATTTGAAGCTTTATCAATAGAGGTCATTTTACCATTTATAATAACCTGGGCTTTCATTTCAGCAATCGCGGGTTTTTCAGGAATGTCCACCAGTACGTATCCAGGATCGATGCCTGCACTTTGCGCTATTTCATTTTCGATCCTCTGTGTGTTTTTGTTTTTTTGAAATTTTACAACATCAATATTCACAGAATGAAAATCAGTATATAGCGCCCGCTTAAAAAGCCGCCTTTCATCCAGCCTGTTTGCTATTTCGGATGCGTAACCTCCTGCCTTTTTCATTTCCATCATGAAAGTATAATCATCCATCCTACTCAATAATTTCGGATCAAGCCCGTTCTCTATCATATACTGCGCCGCATGATGGCACATGGATTCCGCGATCCTGCTGACATGATGGAAATATACTGTGGGATGCATCAGGAATCTTGATACAAGCAGGGATTCTGCGGCCTGTAACCCTGCGATATTAAGAACCAGCTTATTTTCATTGAATTTCATTTCATGGATTAATCTAACATGGTCAATAAGCCCAAAAGCCACGCCTGTATAATGAGCGTCCCGTACAAGATAATCCATCCTGTCCACATCGATTTCGCTGTGTATTATCTGTCCCGGATTTGTTTCTCCCCTGATATGCCGGGCAATTGCTGAAGGGGATAGGGAATAATCTCTGAGTATATCGGAAATTTCTCCTTTTCGTAATAATTCTTCTATATCTTCATGGCTTTTTCTTGTATAGTGAGAGATCACTTCTTCAGTAGCATGGGAAAAAGGCCCGTGGCCGATGTCATGGAGCAGCGCTGCTGCCAAGAGTTCATTACGCTGCTTTTCATCCACCTGTTTTATAAGTTGTTTTGCAAGATGATATACACCAAGTGAATGCTCAAAACGTGTATGATTCGCGCCAGGATAAACAAGATTGGAGAAGCCCAACTGCCTTATCCTGCGAAGTCTCTGTACCTGCGGCGTTTCGATTAAAGAAAGCGCAAGGTCGTCGAGTTCAATATAATCATGTATCGGGTCGCGAATTACTTTCATATTTTATTTGATAAGTTTTAATGCAGTTTTCAGGTCAATTGGTTTTATAAGATTCTTTACAGAATCAAAATGGTCATCGTCTGTCAGGATATGTTTGACATTCTCAACTATTCCGGTCGCTGCGATGAGCGAATCAACTGTTGGTATATCATATTTCAGGCGTAGTTCTCCGGCACGTTTGGCAATTGCTCGACCCACATCCACAAAAATAAGATTGGAGGTCACCAATTTGTCAAGATCACTATTCATCCGTTCATTCTCTTTCATGCCGCGTATCTTGATAAGTTCTGTTATGGTGATCACTGAAGCAAGTCCGGTTATTTTTTTATTATGTATGGATTGTGCAAGTTCAAAATATGAATCATCCATGAGCAAGCCGGCCACATATATCGTATCGATCAAGATCGTATTCATCTAATACCTATCTTCTTTACGCATATCTTCAATTTGCTTCCTCACAGATTTAAGGTCAAGATCAGACCATGATCCGCAAAGCGTTCTAAGGTCTGTGGGAGGCAAAATTTTAATATAACCATCCTCCTCGACAATGATGAGCTTTTCACCTTTCTCAAGCCTGTACTTCTTCCTGATATTCGCAGGTATCACTATCTGTCCCTTTGCGCTCATGGTTATAGTTTCCATATCTTACCGGTAAGACTGCATAGGACATATATTTTATCATGGCTTATTAGAAAAAGCCTTTATACCATAAAACGATATTTAGGCTTGATAACCATGATAAACGCGAGGGATCGTCTTTTACACCATTGAATCGCTAAGGAACAAGAAAATAAGCATTTTTGATACCACGCTGCGTGACGGGGAACAGACACCGGGAGTATCGCTTACATTTGATGAAAAACTTCTCATAGCCCAGCAGCTTGATAAACTCGGTGTGGATATTATTGAAGCTGGTTTCCCGATGTCATCCGAGGGAGAAAAAGCTTCAGTCAGGAAAATTGTGGATGCAGGATTAAACCTCAAGGTATGCGGACTGGCCAGGGTCATAAAATCCGATATCGATACCTGTCTTGATTGCGGCGTAGATATGGTACATACGTTTGTTTCAACTTCTGATGTCCAGAGGATATCAACTATCAAGAAAAGCAGGGATGAAGTCTACAGCATGGCAATTGATGCAGTGGAATATATAAAAGACCACGGGGCAAAATGCATGTTCTCTGCCATGGATGCAACCCGCACGGATGCTGATTATTTAATCAATATTTATAAAGGCGTGGAATCTGCACACTGCGATATAATAAATGTTCCAGATACAGTGGGCGTGATAGTTCCTTCAGCCATATATAGACTGATAGGTGAAATAGCAAAGAACGTCAAAATTCCCATCGATGTGCACTGCCATAATGATTTCGGGCTTGCAGTAGCAAACAGCCTCTCGGCTGTGGAAGCAGGAGCAAGCCAGGTACAGGTCACGATCAATGGCCTTGGCGAGCGGGCAGGAAATGCAGACCTTGCCGAGACTGTGATGGGACTGCATGCATTATATGGAGCAAAGACCAATATCAAAACAAAATATATTGTTGAGACATCCCATCTTGTGGAAAGACTGACCGAAGTGAGGATGCCTCCGACCATGCCTATTGTGGGGGATAATGCTTTTGCCCATGAATCAGGCATACATACTCATGGAGTTCTCGTACGGTCAGATTCTTTTGAGCCTGGCGTCATGACCCCGGAAATGGTGGGACATAAAAGGCGCATCGTGCTCGGGAAGCATGCAGGAAAGCATGCCGTAAAACAATCGCTTGAATTTGCCGGACTGCATCCCCATGATGAGCAATTGAATGAAATAATGAAACGCATCAAGGATATTGGCGATAAGGGCAAACGTGTTACGGATGCTGATCTCTATTCTATTGCAGAATCCATAATGGGTAATATATCAAAGTCTGAGCAGGCTATCGTCCTGAAAGAAGTATCGGTCATGACAGGGAACATTATAACCCCGACAGCGACTGTAAAGGCTATTGTGAACGGACAGGAGCGTCTCGGCGCCCATATCGGTGTCGGGCCTGTGGATGCTGCACTAAACACAGTAACAAGCATCCTTGGTGAGTATAAATTCAAATTGCGCGATTTCAGGATAGAAGCCATTTCAGGCGGATCTGACGCACTTGCAGAGGTTCTCATCGGGGTCGAGGATGAAAAGGGCAGGATCGTTTCAGCACGCTCGACGAATGAGGATATTGTAATGGCATCTGTTGAAGCGCTCGTGGCTGCAATCAACCAGTTGATGAGAAAGAGATGATGGCTTTGAAACGCTGCACTTTCAGTTCTCTTTAAGCAGTATCAACCCCGTGTAGTGGGATTTTATCCCTGTGGATATATGCCGTTACACTCTTTTTTTGATGTCCTTTTTATTGTTCCTTTTTTCCTGCGCAATTTCTATTGGAATTCATACTTTAGTATTACTTTCACCCCGCTTTGCCATCATCTATATGCTCATAGAGTTATTCGAGATATAGAAATAGAAACATGAAGAGAAGAAACATTCCATGAATATTGTGACAGTTAATGACATACAAATTTATATTACCACACTTATATTACTTGTAGCAACATTGACTTTTTTATTTGGACCTGGTATCCTGGAAAAAAAGAAATTGGAGAGACGTGAAAAAATAATTTTGAAAAATCATTTAAAAGAATTCGTATCTTTTTGGAAGAATAAGAATCGAATCATTGGCAGCGAAATAAGAGAACTAAATAAAAAAGGAGATGAAATAAAAGATTTAGAGATTAACCTGTTACCTCATGATATTGTAGATAAAACTCATAATATTGGAAATAAAATTATAAAACTATCAAAAACTTTAAAACTTAATAACGATGAAAGCAGAAGAGAATTTGAGCGAAAAGGTGATGAGCTTGTTTTAGAAGTGGAGGCATTTCTTGATAAAATATAATATATATCCTGTCTTCGCCAAAACTTTCCAGCCTTTTTTAATTGAATTAGTTAGTGAATAGTGATTATGCCATATCCTTCATGGGCCTATCGTTGTCCTAATTGCTGGAGTACAGGTATCAAAAAACGAACCCGCCTGGGTGGCTATTACTGCCAGTCCTGCGGTACGATATTTCGGCAGCCTGTAAAGCAAGACTAAAGATATGCTTGAAAATACGAACATAAGGGGGTTTGCGCGTCGCGCATCTGGGCGCGGGCCGAGATCGGGATGCAGGTTCCCGGTAGCAGAATCGTGGAGAGTTGCCGAAATTCCAGGTGAGGGGGTTAGGGTGCGGGGAAGGGGGAGAGGTATAAGGGTTTAACTCGTCCCTGATTTTAATCAGTTTTAATTCGGTGGTTATGAGTGAGTATCCAGATGTATTTTTGGACAGGATTACAGGATTTACAGGATGGAAATTAATCCTGTCCATCCTGTAAATCCTGTCCAGAATAAATTTTCAGACATGCTCTAAGATGGACATTTCAATTAGTTTTACATTCCTCACCAATGTTTATTAACATATAATTACGATTTCTATTAAATCATGCAACTTACCTTTAATCGGGGAACAATCACAATTAGCGGGGATATGCGAATCCCGCATTCAACATGGGATGAGCGTTCCGGGACATTCAAAGCAATGGCTTTGCACTATAAAGATATTATTGATTACCTGAAAAATTCAGGGATCGAATATACGGATAATGTCCTTAATCTCTTGCCATGTCCTGATTTTCATAGCAACATTATATTGAGGGATTACCAGAAACAGGCCCTTGATGCATGGATTCTGAATGGCCAGCGGGGGGTGCTTGTATTACCGACAGGAAGCGGTAAAACAGTTATTGGTATGAAGGCTATATTCTTACTGAACACTCCAACAATAGTGATCGTTCCGACCCTTGACCTCCTTGACCAGTGGCGCACCAGGCTGAAGGAGGAGTTTAAAATCGAAGTAGGGATGCTCGGTGGCGGGGAGCATGATATCAAAGCCTTAACTGTTTCTACCTATGACTCTGCTTACATATATGCCGAAAAACTTGGCAATAAGTTTGGTCTTATAATCTTTGATGAAGTCCATCACCTTCCAGCCGACAGCTTTAAACAAATTGCTGAAATGTTTGCTTCACCGTTCAGGATGGGTTTGACTGCTACTTATGAGAGAGAAGACGGACTTCATATGGAGCTTAACAGGCTAATAAGCGGGAAGGTATTTGAGACAAAAGTAAGAGAGCTTGAAGGGGAGTACTTATCACCTTTCAGGATTCAAAAGATTGTTGTTGAACTAACCGCAGAAGAACAAAAAGAGTATGATATAAATCATGGAATTTTCGCGGACTACCTGAGAAACAATAATATCATACTCAGGACTCCATTGGATTTTCAGAAGATTGTAATAAGAACCGGAAGAGATCCTGACGCAAGGAAGGCGCTTCTTGCAAGGAATAAGGCAAAGGATATCTCTTTGAATAGTGTCTCGAAGATAGAAAAATTCTCAGAAATCCTGAAAAAGCATAAAGAAAATAGATTATTCGTTTTCACAGAACATAATAAACTGGTTCACATTATATCAAAGGAATTCCTGATACCAGCCATTACGTACAGGACCACAACCAGGGAAAGGAGCTACATTCTGGACAGGTTCAGATCAGGAATATATAGAGCGGTTGTTACATCGAGAGTTCTTGACGAGGGAATAGATGTTCCCGAAGCTGATGTTGGCGTTGTCTTGAGTGGAACAGGCAGTGAAAGGGCTTTCATACAGCGGCTGGGAAGGATACTCAGAAGAAAAGAGGGGAAGGAAGCTATCCTTTATGAAATTGTATCCGGTGAAACAAGTGAAATTAACACGGCAAAACGGAGAAATAAAGCTATAAGGTAAGAAAAATGCTCACCAATGACCTTCTTGTTACAAAAATCCACAAAGGAAAAATAGAGCCTGTTTACGCCACGCTTGACCAGAAGAACCTGGAGATATCAAGATCGGTTATTAACCTGTTCCAGGAACATATCGGAAAAACATACGGGGAACTTATTGGGGAAATCGAAGGTTTTGAGGAGATAGATTACCGCTTAATCCGTGGACTAACTCAAATCCTTGAGAGAAGATGCATCATTGGGATGGATTCGCCCATAGAACCGATCACTGCAAGACGAATTGTTTTTGAGGAATGCAATGGCGCAGTTACTGATATTAAGGAACGAAAAGAGATTATTGAAAGGGTCGCCAGGAAGCTGTCTATTGAAACAAATGGTCTTGAAAAGGCCCTGTGGGCAGATATGGAAGAGAATCTCGTAATAAAGGAATTCAAGACAATAACGCCTGAAAACCTGCTCAGACAATATAATCTATCCCTGACGCAAACACTTCTTTTTAAAGCATGGAGTATGGAAATCCAGATAGAAGGGAATTACCAGGATGTCTTCTGGAAGATTAAGAAACTTGGATTAATGTATCTCATTCAGGATGGAAAAATAATCATCGATGGTCCTGTTAGCATTTTCAAAATGACTGAAAGGTATGGCACAGCTCTGGCAAAGTTGCTGCCAGTTATCATGAAATGCAGCAAATGGAGTTTAAAGGCAAGTATCCTGAAAAAAACAATGCAGGGAAAAAAGGTTTATGATTTTACCCTGGATAATACCAGACAGATTTTCAATATTGAAGCATCTGATATCGAGACTTTTGATAGTGCTATTGAAAAGGAGTTCTCATTACTGAACTTCAATGAATGGTCATGTAAGAGAGAACCGGAATTGATTAAAGCAGGCCAGTATGCCTTTATTCCTGATTTTTCCCTTGAGAGGAACGGTACCCGGATATTCGTTGAAATCATTGGGTTCTGGACACCTGAATATCTCAGGAATAAGATCCAGAAGATAAACCTGTTGACAGAAAAAGATAAACTGATACTCCTGGTGAATAATAATCTTGCTTGCTCAGGTTCTGAATTCAAAGTTGATAACCTGATCTTCTATGATAGGAAAATACCATATCTGGAAATATTGAAAATCTTGAGAAGATATGAGGAGAAACAGCTTACTGAAGAAGTTGGAAAGCTTAAAAACATTGAAATTGTTTTGAAGGAGAGTATTATTGATCTTAATGAAATAGCAAGAAAATATGATGTCGGCCTGAATGCCTTAAAGACCGTGATACAGCAACAGCAGAAGATCAACGGATATTTGCTCATCGGAGACCAGCTTGTAGATAATCAAACTGTTAAAACAGTTCAGAGCGAACTGAATGGCATTAAAAAACACAGTGAGGCCATCATAATTTTCGAGAAATACGGAATAAAAAGCCAGCAGATGCTTGATGTTCTCGGTTACAAAGTTAAATGGGTCGGGCTTGATCCTGAAAATGCAGAAATATTGAAGGCATAAAAATTAGTCATTTTCTTACAATCCTGCACGGCCATTTACCCCGATTGTTTCATTGGTCCTGAAACTTCCCTTTAAACTTCCACTGCTCTCTTTCTTTGTAATTGAATTTCTGGCATATCCAACACAGGAAGCAAGGATAGTTTCTACATCCCCCGATGCATCCATTCCTGCTGCGCCTTCATGACCGCCTCCGGTACCATTGAATCTGGCGCTGATATCTTCCATCAATTTTGCAAGGTTTATGCCTGCGTTCTGTATTTCCCTTCTTGCCCTGCCGCTCACTTTGACAACATCATCCCTTTTTGCGCCAACAAATGCAACATCTGCGCCTATTGAGACAAGGCTTGATGCTGCTGCGCCCCCGAAAGAATTCACATGAGATGAAACGATTATCCAGTCATCCACCCGTTCTATGACCGAGCGCTGGGCTGCTTTTAAAAAGGCAATTCTCATTGAGACATCCTGCGGAACTGAAGATAAAAGATCAATAACTTCGTTGTACTCTATACCGCTGATATCCATAAGTTCAGCTACGGCTTTGAATGAATCTGATGATGCATGCCTGAAGTTGCCTGTATCCGTGATAATGCCTGACAGCAGTGCAAAAGCAGTTCGCCGCATAATGGGTGCGTCCATTTTTTTTAAGACTTCAAAAACGATCTCGGCTGTTGAACTTTTATTGCGGTGAAGATAAAAATCTGAATTCTCAGAAAGTGAGGAGGTCGAATGATGGTCAATAACAGCATAAGATTTTAATGGAAACCCATTCAGCTGGGCAGGTGTGGATGTATCCACAACAACCACGAAGTCATAATCCCCCTTTGGCGAAAGTTCATATTCTATATTCAATTGGCCGGCGATCTGGGAGGCAACCCTGTCGCATCCCTCAACAACTCCAATCGTTCCCCCGATTGCTTCTTTTAGCGCAAATGCGCTTCCTAATGCATCAGGATCCGCGTTCCTGTGACATAAATAAAGAATGTTGTTGTAGTCCAGCAGTTGATTATAGAATTCAGATTCGTCTAACTCCATAATTACTTGGCGGCCGGATTACCGATCGCCTGTTTAAGCTGCTCCTGTAATTGCTGGAATCTTTTCTGGATGCGTTCTTCCTGTCGTGTAATAGTCTCTGCACGCAGTCCAAGAGTATCTTTTTTCTCAACGAGGGCATTTTTCGTTTTTTCACGCTCGGTCTTAATAAGCAAATCTCCGATTGCCCTGTAAACCACAGCATTATCATCAAGTTTTTCAAGTTCTGCTAAAGCCAGTTCTGTTTCTTTTAAATTGATCTCGACCTGGTTCTTCTGGGCTGCCAGGGCTTGAGCCTGCTGCTGTATCTGCTGCAACTGCGCAAGCTGGTTTTGAATTTGTGGGGGTAATTCTGAACTCATTTAATACACCTGTAAATCTGATGTAGTATTGTATATCCCCAATTTATAACTTGTGTATCGGGATACCGAAGGTTAAAGAACACATCTCTTGTGTGATTTTTACGAGCCGCAGCCATCCATTCAAGGCAGCCCTCATGGAAACTGTATCATTTGCCTCAACTTTTAAAACAATCACATCATCCTTAAGCTCAAGCGATGCTGTAGTACGCTGGTAATCCTGGTCAAGTTCCGGTAGTAATGCTTCATAAATTATGCGGGCATCTTTCCCGGCATTCAATTCAAACTCTGCGAGAACTTGCATGATGTGCTAAGTGTTTTGATGTTATTTAGATTATTGGAATATGGATCAACTCATTTGAGAGAGCCATGTATGCCCTGACCCTGCTGAATCAAGAGCATAGTCAAAATCGTCTGCTTATGATTCGGTGCTTCTGCCAGCTTTACTCTTCGAGGAATGGTCGTATTCAGGACGATATCACCGAGTACTTCCCGTACCTTTTCTTTGATATCCTTTGTAAGGTTTGTCCTTTCATCATACATAATCAGAAGAACAGCGCCCACTTTCAGGCCTGGATTCAGATCTTCTCTGACCTGCGAGATCATGTTCATAAGCTGCGTCACTCTTCAAAAAAGTATAGTCACGATTCTGGGCTTTTCAAATTCAAAACTATGGATCATCAAAGAAATGCTTGAAATAACATGCCCCACTGATCTTGAAGATATTAATGCGAGAGGGCTTGTTTGTCACATCGAAGGAGGGCATGGATATGGGTTGGGTCGTTTATGTCTTGCCTGTAAGACCATGAATCATTCGTCATTATTTGAAAACATTAATGTTTATAGATATTGTCGTGATGATCATAATCTTCCAGAGTCACTATTTTTGAATCCTCATCAACAGAAAAAGTTAGCACAAAATGTTTGTCTACATGAACTCTTTTCCAATCATTCAAAGGCGTTCGAAGACTCTTATATCGGTGAGGATTTAATAATATTTCATCTATCTTTTTTAGAATGATCTCAACTTGTTTTCTGTTCTTTTTTGCCAACTTTTTGAGGGTCTTTTCAAGTTCCGGCTTTATCTTCAAAGTATACATGAATCAAAGGTCTAATCGATCCCTCAAATTTTCAACCGTTCCCACATCGACAGCCTTTTGCTGATGTATTTTCTTCGCCTTTTCTATATACGCCGGTTTTAACTCTGGATCGAGTATTTCTTCTTCATATTGCATTGCCATAAGGTCTATGGCAGCACTCTTATCATTCAAGTCGTATTTGGCTTTTACAATATTCAATATCCTGTTGGTATGTTCATTAATGTTTATTATGGCCTGAACCATATATATCGCCTTAATATCATGTTTATTTCGTATTAATATATATCTTTTCATTTGAATGATTCCCGTTCATTTAGGCAGATACTTCTTTTTTCAAATCCCTGAATCTGTGGAGGATTTCTGCCGGCATGGAGCGCCGGGTGAGAGGTTGGGGGTGCGGGGAAGGGGAGAGGGTTTAACTCATTGTTAATCCGATTCCCGAACATATATGATGATGATTTTGTATATAAACAGTTATTTGAAATCCCGAGAGAAATAATGAACAATATGCATACCTATCTTAAAAGAAATATAGACATAGCAATCGATTTGATGGATACTCCTATTGATTATGAGGACTATATTTCCTTCAAAATCAAACCTACTGAAGAAGGATGCTGCTGCCTCAATAACTGGTCTATAACATGGGATACCATTAATAAATATATTTATCCAAATGGGCCAGTAAAAAATGAAGGAGCTGTCGTACTAGATAAAAACAAAATGAAACTTGTTTTAGAATGCCATGAAAGTGGGCCTGAGATTATCGCTTATCTTGGGTTAGGAACAGCATCTATAATTCTTGTAAAATCTATAATTGATTTAATCGTCACTGTTCTAAAGGCTCGGCAGAATGAGTCCCATTCTGGAACTTTCAAGAATTGGAAAGGGGATATCTTTGAGTAACAGGTCTGAATTGGAAGGTCTTGGTAATTATTCGCAATGGAAATACTCTATCCGTCAATAACAAAAATAAAATAGTAAAAAATCAGTCGCAAGATAAAATATACTAATATACTATCCTATGCGCCAAGAAAGAAGAGAAATATTTCAGCGTATTAGTTGTTTCTTCGGCTTTGGTTTTCCTTTCGTCCCTTTCTTTGCCATCCGTTTTTGCCCTCCTGATATTTAAAACTGAAAATAAATATAATGACTTTTTATATATAACTATTCCTATGGATTTTTTAAGCAATATGATGAGATTCTTTTTTCATCGAGGCGCTCATGACCGCCCCCATTGCCAGCGCTTGTTCGACCCAGGCCATATCCTTCATAACAAAGACCATCTTATCCCGTAGGGGATAATTCTCAATGGAATTTTTAAGGAGTTCGCAATATTTTTGATACTTGCCGATCTCAACTGTATAAGCGCTGGATCGTCAATAATGGTGGGATCGTAGCCTCTCATGTCGAGAAGCTTCATGATTTTATTTCTTTCACCCGCAGTTGCCATCCTGAATCGGTATCGAGATTTTTCATAGAACGGCTCAAGCTCCCGGAACAGCTCTTGATCATCGAAGAAATGCTTGAAATAATACGCTCCACTGATCTTGAAAATTTTGATGAGTATGGAAATGATGGAGAGAAAACAGAAGTTTTAAGTATTAGATAATCAAGGTTCATTCCTATAAGAAAGGTGGTATCTCGAATACAGGTACTATCTTGTCTTCAAGGTTGAATGGTGTGTGATGAAATATGAGTGTTAATAAAATATATGGAGGGCATGCCCTCAGAATAGTTTTAGGAATAACTATACTGACATTTTTATTATTGGCTGGCGATGCAGGTGCGATAACAAACAATGGCGTTGAGAAACTAATTGATATAGAGGGTGATTATGATCCAAGTTACAATCCAGATGGAAGCAAAATTGTTTTTTCTGTTGGGGATCCAATCCTTAATTCAGGCTCTGTCTGGATTTTAAATTTAACTTCAAAAGAAGTAAGCAGAATTAATACGCCTGGAGGAAGAGACTATTTATATACAGAATGGAGTCCGCTAGGCGATACCATTGCGTACAATTCCTATTATAATGGAGTAGCTGATATATGCACTATAAACATAGATGGCTCGAATGAAAATTGTCTAACAACTGATCAAAATTTTGATGTTGGTGGACCGGAATTTAGCCCGGATGGAAGTAAAATTGTATACTTTTCTCATATTCATGAACCATACGATATAGGTGATATATGGATAATGGATGCCAACGGTGAAAATAGTGTTCAACTGACTAATGACAGAGATTATCAATCTGGCCCTTCGTGGAGTCCAGACGGCACCAAGATAGTTTATTCATCTGGCGCTTGGCCTAACGCTCATATTTGGGTAATGGAAGTCGCTAATCCGAACAACAAAGTGCAACTAACATTTGGTCCTGGGTTTGAAGGTAATCCTTCATGGAGTCCAGATGGTATGTTCATAGCATATCAAAAACAGGACATTGCACTCCAAGGTCCTTGGAATATTTGGGTCATGAATGCAGATGGAACGAAACAAACCCAACTCACAAATAACGGAATAGATGGAGCACAACCTGATTGGAATTCTGACGGGAAAAAAATAGCATTCGTTTCACATGGTTTCAATAATAATATTAACTGGGATATTTATGAAATGACACTTGGAGGAATTGATAACACTCCACCTACAATTGATTGCGGCAGTGCAGATGGCCTCTGGCATGGAACTGATGTAAGCATCGCATGCACCGCAACTGATAGTGATTCAGGCCTCGCCAACCCGGATGATGCTAGTTTCTCATTATTCACAAATGTTGCAGCTGGTGAGGAGACTTCAAGTGCTTCAACCGACACCAGATATGTCTGCGATAATGCCGGGAATTGCGCAACGGCTGGACCGATCAGCGGCAATATGGTGGACAAGAAAGAGCCAAGTATATCAATAATCGCGCCCATAACTGGCTCTTACACGCTTAATCAGGCTGTGGCAGCAAACTATAGTTGCACCGATAGCGGTTCAGGCGTGGCAACCTGTGATGGCCCCGTATCATCAGGCAGTAATTTTGACACCAGCACGGTAGGCTCTAAGAGCTTTACTGTCAATGCTCAGGATAACGTTGGGAACACCGCTTCAGCTACCCAAAGCTACGATATCATCTACAATTGGAATGGCTTCTTCAGCCCTATTGATAATCTTGATAGCAATAACAATCTGATACTGAATTCTGTAAAAGCAGGGAGCGGAGTACCCGTAAAGTTTAGCCTGAATGGAGATCAGGGTCTTGGTATAATTGCTACAGGTTTTCCAAAATCTTCACCAATAAGCTGTGATTCAAATGCAATAGTCGATCCAGTAAATGAAACGGTAGCAGCAGGCTCAAGCGGTCTCTCTTATGATGTGATTGCAGATCAGTACATCTATGTCTGGAAGACCGAAAAGGCTTGGAGCAACACCTGTCGCCAGCTTAACGTGAAACTCGTAGATGGAACAACACACGTAGCAAATTTCAAGTTCACATAGCAGCATGGACTTTCTGGGGAGAGTGGCTCCCCACCATTTTTTTGCTTGGGAAAAAGGAGTGTATCGTATGGTTAGACATAAAAATTGACCAACGCCAGCTTGATGAGCCTTTTCAGAAACTCATGAAAAGGTCTCCGGGATTTTCCCGATAGCCTCGTCGATATCTTTTGCTAATTCAAAAGGAATTCCTACAACCACCTCATCATCTCCATATTTGCTATGCTTCCTTGAACCTTTACATCCCAGGGAGAAACTTAATTCTCCCTGCAATGGATTCACCGTACAATCGCTGCAAATTGATGCTATACCCCCGGTCCTGATCCTGGCCTGTTTACCCTCAAGATATGCATAAGCCTGGATTATTCTCATCACCCTGACTGGTTTCAGGTAAAGGATCAGGACATCGAATTTCTCTCCCTTATCTCCTTTAAAAGGAGTAATTCTTATTGAGAGGCCATTAATTTCAAACCTTTTTAACGAAGAAACAGCATTTGATGCCGCCTTCCGGTTCTTGTACCTGCCAGTGCTGTTATAATAATCCCCGGGTGAATTTTGCGTATTGCAAAAAATATATTCACAAACCCTGCATCCCTGGCTCGTGATTATAAAAGATTCGCCATATCTTGCTTTATGCACCAGTTCACAATATAAAAGTGGACTTTCCATACCCTTTTCATTGGAAATAAGAATACTTACGGGATTTCCTTTTTCCATTAGTCGCATAATATTGTCAAGCATAAAAAATCAATGGGCTATTGTTGTAAGCCCGTCAATGTATCCGGTTTTCCGGGCTGTCACACTGATAGTTCCCTGTCCTGCCGCATTAAGTTGCAAGGTTACGTGGCCTTCTGAATCTGTTACGCCTTCACCTCCGACCCCGCCTCCCGAAGCAGTAACAGTTGCCCCGCTTACCGCAGAACCTGCGCTTGTAACCGTAAATATAACATAGGTGGTTACCCAGTTGGTCAGACTGGACGGGTTTGCAGTAATAGTGAGCGATTGCTGGCCTGATACCCCAAGACTCATACTTCCGGTGGAGAAACCATTCTTTGTTGCAATAGCAGTAATTCCACCGGTGCCTGTTGAATTAACAAATAATATTACCTGGCCATTCTGGTTGGTGATCCCGCTCCCGCTAACAGCACCTGTAAGTGTGACTGCTGATTCGGCAACAGCATTACCACCGCTTGTTACTGTGAAAGTGACATAAACAGGAATCCCTGCTGTGACTGTTGCAGGATTTGATGTTATGGACAATGATTGTAATCCTGTCGATGTGATAGTAGTAGAACCTCCAGCATAGCCAGTCCTGCTCGCAGATACAGTAATTGTGCCTGCTGCGCCGGGTGTCACAAGCAGGATGGCTTTTCCATACTGGTTAGTGATCCCGCTTCCGGATGCCATGCCGCTTAAGCTTACAAGGGCATCGTTCACGGCTGAACCTGCGGCAGTAACCGTAAATGTGACATATGTCGGAGCATTTACTGTTACTGCACTGTGGCTTGAAGAAACACTCAAAGTCTGCTGGCTCGTGGATGTTATAGTGGTTGAACCTTCAGTATAATTCTGTTTTCTTGCTATCGCCAGGATCGCGCCTGTTTTGGGAGGATTTAGTTGCAGGACAACTTCACCATTGCTGTTTGTAACCCCATCCAGTGAGATTCCTGCACCTGATAGGTTTACCAGAACATCTCCAACAGGTTTTCCAAAACTGCTCGCTGAAAATGTCACAAAAGATGCTGTATTTGATGTAAGTAATGTGGGTGTAGCGCTGATAACAAGCCCTGGTATGGCGATCATAGTTGACGTTGCATTATAATAACCAGTTTTTCCCGCAGTGATATTAATGTTTCCGCCTGACGTGGCATTGACAGTCAAGGTCAACATCCCGTTCTTATCTGTTAATCCTGCGCCCGATGCAGACCCATCGAGATTTACACTGGCATTACTTACTACTTTATCATTGCCAAAAGTTATGAACGTGACATTGGTAGCCTTTCCTACATCAACCTCGCGTGTAATTCCAATAATATATAATTGTGAGGATTCCAACCAACCTGTTATATACCTGTCAGAAACAAACCCTAGTATCAGTCCTCCGATCAATGCAATCAAAATAAACATTTTTGTTTTTCTCTCTTCATCGTACCTTCGAATAATTTATCCCTCCGATATTCTATTTTAATTGTGATTAAGGTAAATATATATATATCTATTAATGTGGATTAAGGAAGAATGAAGCCTGGCGAAATAATCTTCATATTCAGGTTATTAACATTAATTATTATACTCCAGCTTATCGATTATCAACAGCTCGTCATAATTCTTCGATCAATTGATCCAGGCCTGGTAATTCTTGCAATTTTGCTTGAACTGTGCGGATTCCTGGTTTGGACCTTAAAATGGAAATTCCTTGTGGACAGGCTAAAGCCGGTAAAATTTTCAACACTTTTCCTGGGGCTTATGGGAGGAAATGTCCTCAATACCAATGTAGCGCGCGCAAGAACATTTGGAGGTTTCGGAAGGGCGATGTTCCTTAAGAATGTAACCAATGATTATCGCCATGCTAACTGGTATGCTACTGTTGCCATGGACCAGACAACAAACAGCTTTGTTTTTTCGGTCCCTGTGATCTTTTCTTTACTTTTTGTATTCCTGTTCCTTGACATACCCGGTTGGTTATCCATTTTATTAGAAGTAATAGCACTCATACTGTTCTTGCTTGCATTTTTTGCATATCTTTCCAAACATAAGATAAACAGGTCTGCCCGGATTTCATTCTTCTATTTGATCCTTAAGCGAGCATATTATTTTTCACTGTTCAAATTTATCAGGAACAGGTTTGATTCATATCAAATATTTGAAGAACTTATAACAACAGGTATTGCTGAATTCGAGAAAACCTACAAATCGATCATGAAAGACAGAAAAATCCTTTCAATGGATATTGGTCTTTCTATTCTTATGTTTGCATTTATTTATTTAAAAACTTACATGATCTTTCAAAGTGTGGGATATGGCATTACCATTGCAGGTCTCATCGTTTCCCTTTCCCTGATACTCTGGTTGAGCTCTATTCTTCTGATTCCGGGAGGTCTGGGAATAAAAGAATTGGTCATGATAAGTATATATTCAATGGTTGGAATACCAATAACCATTGCAGTCATAGTTTCCCTGATGGACAGGGTGATCTATTTGTTTTTTGTAATTTTTGTAGCATATGCAGCCATCTTTATAATGCGATTGCTTCATATAGGGCAAATAGGTCAGAGCAAAGGATGATATGCAAGGTATCATTGATATAGATAATTTGCGCGAAAAAGGAAAGTGAAAATTTGCATCGTGAAGATATTGTCCAGGAACTGATACGAAAAGCAATACATGTGACCTCTATCATAATAGTCCTGACTTATCGTTTTTTCGGCAAGGAAGCAGTACTTGTTTTGCTCACGGTTTATTTGATCGTAATCCTCGAACTTGAGTATTTCAGGATAGAATGGGGAAAAAAAATACCTGTATTCCATAGCCTTTTCAGGATAAAAGAAGCAGACAGGCTTGGAGGCCATGTATTTTTCACGATAGGCAGCATAATCGCAATTTCAGTTTTTTCTAAAGAGATTGCTTCGGCTGCCATCCTTATGACCACATTCGGGGATGCGTCGGCAGCTATCTTCGGGAAGGTGTTCGGCCGGACATGGATCAGGGGATTGAAAAACAGGGCATATGAAGGTTGCGCCGCAGAGTTTATCGTAGATATTATTATCGGATTGTTGTTCCTGCCAAACCTGGTCCTTGCCCTTGTGATGGCAGGTACGGCAACGATCGTCGAGACAGTTACCAATAAGCTGGATGATAATCTCCTGATCCCGGTTTTTACCGGATTTAACGGGCAGCTTACAGTTATTATTTTAACATATCTTAATTATCTTAACTAAGAGCTTGTCTGAAAATTTGGTATACATTTGGACAGGATTACAGGATTTACAGGATGGAAATTAATCCTGTCCATCCTGTAAATCCTGTCCAGAATAAATATTCAGACATGCTCTAAGCGGATAACTACAATATTTACCCAACTTTCACCCTTGGTTATGACAACAGCCAAAAATATCCATAATTTTTTTCTGCTCTCCAGTCATAGAACTCGTTCTTTTTAGCAGCTTATCTCCATGATGGATTTTTACGGTATAGACATTGTCCAAAAGCTCTTTTATCTTATCAAAACTATAATTCAGCTCTTTGTCCTTGAGTTCCGCTTCGACATATGTTGCCACAAGATATGCAAGATGGCAAAGCATCACGAAAGCTCTTATTTTTTTGTCTAACTGAAACCTTAATGGCTTAACATTGAGAACATTTTTCATTGTTTGAAAGCCCTTTTCAATTCTGTCTCTCTCGAAATATGCTTTTACTGCCTTTTCTTTTGGCATGGAAGTATCGGAACAGTAAATGACATAAATTCCGTCATATTTCTCTGCTTCTTCAAGTTTATCGTAATCGATTTTCCACTCTTTTCCATATTTTAAAAGATATTTTTTAAGGCCATCCTTGATTGGCTTCCCATTTTTCTTTTTTTCAATAGCTTCTATCACTTCATCATAACGATGCTCTTTGATAGAGACTTTCAACTTTTCATTGAAACAAATAACAAGCTTCCCCTTCTCTTTTGGGATCTCTTTTACAT